>JAQCBM010000334.1 GCA_027729865.1 Actinomycetota bacterium | reverse complement strand
CAAGACTCGCAAACTCGAATACCTGGTAGCGGACGCGCTCGCGCAAGGTTGCGACACCCTCGTCTCTATCGGTGGCGTGCAGTCCAACCACACTCGTCAGGTGTCTGCGGTTGCGGCCAAGTTGGGTTTGAAGGCTGTTGTGGTGCAAGAACACTGGGTGGATTACGACGAAGCCAAATACGAGGAAACCGGAAACATCCTGCTCTCGCGAATCCTGGGTGCGGATGTGCGATTGGATCCTGCGGGGTTCGATATCGGGTTCCGAGACTCGTGGAAGAAGGCGATCGAGGACGTCGAAGCGGCAGGCGGCAAGCCGTATCCCATTCCCGCGGGTGCGTCAGACCATCCACTCGGCGGCCACGGCTTCGCCGGTTGGGCGTTCGAGGTGGAGGACCAGGAAGCCGAACTCGGCATCCGCTTCGACAACGTGATCGTGTGTTCGGTGACCGGGTCGACGCAAGGCGGAATGATTGCTGGATTCGCTCACTCGGGCCGGGCGCAGGATGTGATCGGAATCGACGCCTCGGCTACGGTCGAAAAGACGTGGGATCAAATCGCGCGCATCGCACGTCGCACTGCGGAATCGATTGAACTGGGTCGTGAAGTTCGCGACGAGGAGATCGTGCTCCTGGATCGTTGGCACGACGGCATTTACGGCATCGCAGGCCCACGCACCATCGAGGCGATCCGGCATCTCGCGCGCGTAGAAGGTGTGATCACCGATCCGGTGTACGAGGGCAAGTCGATCGCTGCGCTCATCGATCTAGTCCGGGAGGGTTATTTCCCTGCAGGTTCCAAGGTGTTGTACGCGCACCTCGGTGGGCAGCCGGCACTGAATGCCTACACAGAGGTATTCGCATAGCGTTTCGCGTGTTCGCTGGGGGCAGATGCATAAATTCCCGGACTGGTTCGAGGCTGTCGGAAATAGGCGTAACCTGAAGGCATGCGCGTTCCTTCCCTTCGCAAAGTCCTCGTGGTCGCGTCGTCGTTGGCTTTGGCCATAGGGCTGGTACCACTCGCCAGTCCTGCGCAGGCGGCTATCACCATCACGACAGATGAAGTAGACGGTTTCCGCCAGTTGTGGGCGCAGGGAAATGGACCGTTCATCCCCGCGCTTTCAGCCGGCCCCGAGGTGGGGTGGAACGCAGGACTCGAAGGGCTTCGGCCACCGGCTGCGAACTACTTTCGACTGTGGGACATGAAGGTCGCGTGGCGAGATGTGAACCCGGCCCCCGGAGTATTCGACTGGGGCATCCTCGATCGCCGTATCGCACAGGCGGAGAACTTCGGCGGTCAAGCGATCATGGTCCTGGGGTTGACCCCGCAGTGGGCGGCTGCCGACCCAACCGCCGGTGATCCGCGTTGGGGTGCGGGAACCGCCAGCCCGCCTGCGGATATGGAAACGTGGCGGCAGTACGTGCGTGCGCTCGTGCAGCGCTACGGCATCCGCATCGGTGCTTACGAAATCTGGAATGAGGCGAATCTCAAGACATTCTGGACCGGAACTCCAGAACAGATGGCGGAGATGGTGCGTATCGCAACAGAGGAGATCGGGAACACGGCCGTCACCCTTGCGCCTTCGGTCACCACGCGGCTGGCGAGCGGTCGCACTTTCACTGAGGAATTGGTCGCCAGCATGACCCCGGAAACGATGGCTGCACTCGATGCGTGGTCGATCCACACGTACCCAGCAGCGGATGCTGGTCCAACTGTCCCGCAAGCCTGTGAGCAGCGCGTCGACGACATCATCTTGTGGCAGCGAGCACTGTTGCGCGCAGGTGATTCCAACAAGAAGAACGTGATCAAGCCGATCTGGGATACCGAGATCAACTTCGGCTTGGCAGGACCGGGCCCTCGCCCCAAGACTTCATGGTCGGACGCAGATGGGGCGCAACTGCTCACGTGCACGTATCAAGACTCGCGTGCCCTCGGAATCGCGGTCACCGCGTGGTACGAGTTCACGGCTTCGGACTTCGATCTACTCGGTGTGCAAATGAACCCGGGAACCCCGGCGATCAACGCAGCATGGGCCGCCCTTCCCGGGGTTGTGGGCACTACGAATCCGTGGATCCCCGACCTTTCGAAGGCGATTGAAAAGACCATCGTCATCGAAGGTCAACGCACGACCATCTCGGGCAAACCAGGCTTCCGCGTCACGGGAGCCACGAGCGGTTTCGCCGAAGGAGACAAGTTGAACGTTTTCCTCAGGTCCCCCGGCATGACTTCGTACTTCCCCGCCAAAGCTCGCCCCGAAGTGCAGGCAGATGGTTCGGTCGTCTACGAACGCAAGACCGGCAAGAAGACCTACGTCTTCGTTGGTAGCGAAGACGGAAGCGTCAAATCCAACCGGATCATCATTCCGGCGAAGTAGTAGTACTTGCGTAGGTCCTCCTACGCGTGAATGGCGCCGTCGGGCTCAGACCACTGCCACATATGGAAAGTGACCTCGAGGCTCGCGCGGGTGGGACTCGCGGCAAGTGGGCCAGCGAACCAGGTGAGCGCCGGATCGATTGGAGCTAAGCGCACCAGTTGCCAAGGATCGCTATCGGTGCGAGCGCGGACTGTGAGGGCGTCGCTGGATCGGCTCACGCGTACGCGGATGCGCTCGCCCATCCATTCGGGCACCTGCCCCACCGACCAGTCGGACTTACCGTCGGTCACCACGGCACCGAGTCCGAGTACATCATCGGCGAATTCCACACCGGCCTTCACCCAGTGCGCTTCATCCGCGTGCAGCAGTAGTCCTGCTTGATCGAACTCATGGGTCCACTCGGCGGAGAACTCAACTTCCATGGCCGTGTTCGGCGGAAATTCCACGAGCAGTGCGTGGCCGGAGTAGTGGATAAAGCCATAGCCGGTCTCGCGCCAGAAATCCGACTCGTGGGCAGTACTCACGATGAGTTCACCGCCGTCGATTCGATGCTGCATTGGCTCATGCAGCCACGTTCCCGAATCCCACTCGATTGCTGTCATGTCGACTCCTTCGAAGCGAGAAGTTGCTCGATGGCAGACCTGGATGGAACGCGTTTG
>JAQCBM010000333.1 GCA_027729865.1 Actinomycetota bacterium | reverse complement strand
TGAATTCGCGCTCAGATCGCATCGTGGAAGTGGACCTGGTGGATCTCGTGATCAATGACCGAATGGGCACCTTGCAGCGTTTGTGCCAAGCAATCGACGTGCCTCTTGCGCCGGCAATGGTCGAGTGGTTTGGCGAGAATGTGACCGAACAGGCAGCCCACGGGGGCCGTTGGCGCCGTGATTTCGATGCGGCAACCTGCGATCGACTCGATGAGGCTTACGCCGCCGCCTGTCGACGGCTTTCCGAGGCTGGCGTTCGCATCCCTCCTGCCGCTTAGATCGTTTTGCCGTCCGGCATGATCGGCTCGTGATTGATTGCATCATCGTGGGAGCCGGCCATAACGGATTGGTGACCGCCGCCTACCTCGCGCGGGCAGGCCACAGTGTGATGGTGCTCGAGGCCTCTGATCGTGTTGGTGGCGCGGCGGTATCCGCAGAGATCTTCCCCGGTGTTGCCGCTCGCCTTAGCAAGTACTCGTATCTCGTGTCACTCTTGCCGCCGAAGGTCACTAACGATCTGGACATTAGCGTTCCGTTGGCGCGCAGGAGGGTTGCCTCCTTCACCCCAGACCCCACGGATCCGTCCCGTGGCGTCCTGATTCCCTCCGGCGATGAACGAGCCGTCACGGCCAGCATCGCGGCATTCACCGGACGAAGCGATCAGGCACAGGCATGGGTGGAGTTTTATGGTCGCACTGAACGCGTGGCCTCGGTGATATTTCCTTCTTTGCTTGAGCCGCTGATCTCTCGCGAGGACATGAAGTCACGCATAGATGCCACGGACTGGCACGACTTCATCGAGCGGCCGTTGGGTGAGGTAATCGAATCCAGTATCGATGACGACGTCCTGCGCGGCATCGTCTTGACCGACGGCTTGATCGGAACCTTCGCCGACGCCCATGACGCCTCCCTGCACCAGAACATCTGCTTCCTCTACCACGTTATTGGGCAGGGGACGGGTCAATGGGATGTCCCGGTTGGAGGGATGGGCGCCATCACCGCGCAACTTGCTGACCGGGTTCGTGAAGCCGGCGGTGTTGTCCAGACCAACGCCGAAGTTGTGGCCATCACCGATACGAACGATGGCCACGAAGTAGTGGTGCGACAGGGTGACTCTGAGGTCCGCTACCAGGCGCGAACGATTGCGGCCGGTTGCGCCCCTGCTGTGCTTGAGCGACTTCGTGGACAAGAACCTGCACCGATCAACTCACTCGATGGTGGGGCGCAGGTCAAAGTGAACATGCTGCTCGCGCGGCTGCCGCAGCTTCGAGATGAATCCGTGGATCCCCGAGATGCGTTCGCCGGCACCTTCCATATCAACGAGGGCTATCAGCAGTTGTCCACGGCATTTGCCGAGGCCGAAGCTGGACGAATACCAGCACCACTGCCAGCAGAGATCTATTGCCACAGCCTGAGCGACCCGAGCATTCTGTCCGAGGATCTTCAGCTGCAGGGCGTCCACACCCTCACCCTTTTCGGGCTCCACACCCCGCATGTGCTGTTCGCGGATGGACCAATCGATAGGGAGTCCGTACTTGCGGCTGTGCAGGAGACGCTGAATTCGGTGCTCGCCGAACCCATAGCCGACTGTCTGCTGCATGATTCCCACGGTGAGCCGTGCATCGAACTCAACACGACTGCCGATCTGGAGCGTGATCTGCGCATTCCGACCGGGAACATCTTCCATACCCCGCTCGATTGGCCGTGGGCGCAAAGCGATAGCGAGGTAGGAACCTGGGGCGTTGAAACAGACTCACCGTCCGTCGTGATGTGCGGCAGTGGTGCAGCACGCGGAGGTGGAGTTTCCGGTATCCCCGGACACAATGCTGCGCAATACTTGCTCGACCATCTTTCGTCCCGATAGTTCTCCCGCGTAAATCGTCTCAAGAAGGCAGGTGGCAACGTGACCGCTCTGGTCCCGGATCTGATGTCCGGCAAGGTCGTACTCGTGGTCGGGGGAACTCAAGGTCTGGGCGCGCAAATCGCCAGGCGTTCGGCGAAATGCGGCGCCGAGGCGGTGGTCGTGAGTGGGCGCGGTGAGGATAAAGGCAAGTCCATCGCCGAGGAACTGAATTCTCTGGGAACCCAAGGTGCATTCGTGCAAGCGGATATCGCCGATGTGGAGCAGGCCCTGGACTTGGTGGAGAAAGTGGTGGCGACCTTCGGACGAGTGGATGCGGTCGTCAATTGCGCTGCCACCACGAGCCGCGGATCGCTCGTGGACACCACGCCCGAACTATTCGACCAACACCTGAACGTGAACCTCAAGGGTCCGTTCTTCATCATGCAGGCGGCGGTCAAGGACATGAAGCGAAGGTCCGCACCGGGGACCATCGTCAACATCTTGAGCATCTCCGCGCACGCCGGACAGCCGTATCTTGCGCCGTACGTGGCCAGCAAGTCCGGTCTTGCGGGCCTGACCAAGAACGCCGCACACGCGCACCGCTATGACCGCATCCGCATCAATGGGCTGAACATGGGGTGGACGATCACCGATGGTGAAGACGTGGTGCAGCGCACTGCGCACGGCGCCACAGATGGCTGGCTCGAGGAAGCCAGCGCCAAGCTGCCGATGGGCAAGCTCGGCCAGCCCGATGAAATCGCCGACTTCGTTGTCTACCTACTGTCCGAGCGCTCAGGTGTGGTGACCGGGTCGATCATCGACTGGGACCAGATCGTGGTGGGTGGCTACGACTAGACCGCGTGGACGATGCGCCCGCGAGCTGCGCTTAGGCCAGGTGTTTGTCTAGGAACTTTCCGACACGTTTGATGGAGTCGTTCCACGGGCTGTAGAAGTAGTGGCCGGCACCCTTGTATTCCACGAGTTCGTTGTCCACGCCTGCTCTATCCAGCGCGCGCTTTGTAGCCCGGGCCCACGAGATCTCACAGGTGTCGTCCGCGGTGCCATGGAAGGACAGCACCGGCTCGGTAATGCGGAAGAAGTAGTTGCGTGAGGACATCTGTCGCCAGGCATCTGGGTCGTCCTTCGGCTCGCCATACTTCGCCAGGATCTTGTCGCCGATGTCGTAGTTGTT
>JAQCBM010000332.1 GCA_027729865.1 Actinomycetota bacterium | reverse complement strand
GACGTCCTCGAATACGGCGAGGGTGGCGACGTCGTCGACCACTTCCTCGGAGCCATCGTCTGCGAGCAGCAACAGTCAGTGGGGCGCGACGCCAAGGCGATCGCCGTCATCGATGGCCAACAACGCCTGACCACCCTGGCGCTGTTCCTCGCCGCCCTGCGCAAGGTGTGCGTCGACCGGGGCTTCGACGACGACGCCGAGTACCTGGCTCCGATGGTGGAGAACAAGGCGTCGGTGACCAGGGGTCGCACCGAGCACACGTACAAGGTGTGGCCGAATCCCGCCGACCGCGCCGGCTTCCTGGCGGCCATGCGCGATGAACTGTCTGAGAGTCGGCCCGCTCGTGCGGTGCGTTTCTTCCAGGCTGAGATCGCTTCGTGGCTCGACATCGGCATCGCCGACGACCCATTCGATGATCATGACTACACGCCGGCGCAGCGGATGGAAGCGTTGATCACGGCGGTACTGAAGTTCGTCAAGATCGTGAAGATCGACCTCGAACCAAACGACAACGCTCAGTTGATCTTCGAGACGTTGAACGGTCGCGGCGAGCGGCTGACTGATGCTGATCTGATTCGTAACGCTCTGTTCCGGCAAGCTGACTCAGAGCAAGCGGATGCCGATGCTCTCTACGATCGCTACTGGAAGCCATTCGACGGAGAGCGGTGGACGGCGAAGGTGGCGCATGGCCGACACCAAAAGGACCGTCTGTCGCTGTTTCTCACACAGTGGCTGTCACTCAAGGAACTTGGTGAGGTCCCACCATCAGTGCTGTTCCGACGGTTCAAGGAGTACGTGCGTCGAACCACCACGCCGGCGGAGACCTTGGCGAAAGACCTCGCTGAACTCGGATCGGTCTTCGATTCCTTCGACCGCTTCCCGACCAACAGCCGCGAATGGTGGTTCTTCCGACGACTCGGCGAGATGGATCTCACCACCGTGCAGACCGTCACGCTCTATCTGTTCAGCCTGCCAGAGTCATCGCTCTCTTTGGAGCGGCGGCATCGGGCGCTCGATGCGATCGAGTCGTACCTTGTGCGGCGTCTGGTCACTCGATCGAGCACTCGCAGCTACGGGGCCGTGTTCGTGGACGTGTTGAAAGAGGCGGCGGCAGGTGACCCTGCTACCGCGGATGAACGAGTCATCGGACTACTGATGTCGAAGGCGTCCGAGACCGAAGGTTGGCCGACCGACGACGCGCTTCGAAGTGCCGTGCTGAACACCAACATTTACAAACTGAAGCAGAGTCGCTTGAAGATGATCCTCGAGGGCATCGACGTCTACCGGAGCCAGAGCGGCAACACCGAGACGATCTCGCTTGGTCACTCCCTCTGGATCGAGCACCTTCTGCCACAGTCGTGGCGAACCGAACCCGAGTGGGCGCTGCCGGCCGATACCGAGGATCCGACGCAAGCTGCACTCGAACGGGATCACAAGCTCCACACGTTGGGCAACCTCACGCTCACCACATCCAAGCTCGACATCGGACTGTCGAACAGGCCGTGGCCGGAGAAGCTCGAGGCGCTCCGCCTTCACACCTCACTTCAACTCAACCGCGACTTGGTCGCTGACGCGCCGGCTATCTGGAGCGAGCAGGAAATTGCGAAACGTGGTTCCCGGTTGGCGGACGACATCATCGCCATCTGGCCCCACGGGCCGGCCCTGCTCGAGCGATTCTGAGCGGCCACAACCCCGTGGTTGGCGTTGTGTGCGTATTCAGCGGGACTCCGGACTGATAACGGCGGGTGCTCACTTCCCGCGTCAGTGCCGCAGCCGGAACCGATCGAGCTTCCAAAGCGCCACGAGTGGCGTTCGGGCCAACTCACCATGCCGACGACCGTGACGCTCACCTTGCTCCAACAGCAGATCGAACTACCGGTCATCGCGATACTCGATCAGTTCGGTAGCGGGAAGATCCTTGCCGCTGATCATGTCTTGTGGCTGCGTCGTGGAAAAGTCCTATCGCTGTGAGGCGCAAGGACCGATGGTTAGGTAGAGGAGACCGTCACCTAAACGCATCAAGGATTGATGGGGTCTGCCCCCAGTCTGGTTGACGGTTGGGGTGTGAAGTTTCAGGCTGCTGTGGCCTGAGCGCTGCAAGATGGCTCGTGGAAAGCTTGCGGATGTCCAATGGCAAATTGTTCAGGTCAGGCAGGATCAGGGTCGTCTATGGGAATTGATGCCGAACAAGTCCTTTGGTCTGAGTTAGCCGGTCGTGGCGTAAGTCATGTTCGGGCTATAAGCGACAACGACATCGTGGATCTGGTCTCGCGGTACGCGTTGTGGATTCCCTTAGACACATTCTCGGCAGCACCATGGATTGCTCCGTTCGCAGTCCGGAAAGTTCGAATTCGAACAGACCCGCGCGCCCCAGGCCCGAGACGCGACCTCTGGGGCATGCCTGACGAAGACGGCTACTTCACCGACGACAACTCGCTAATTAAGCCGGTCGTTCAACGACTGAACACGTCGTCATCGAGCCCGTACAAGGGAAGTCAGGTCACGCGCGGTCTTGTGTGTTGCCACCTGTGGCCCTCGACCACGACGGACCCGCTCTTGTTCTCCTTCATCCCGAACCTTGCGTGGGTTCCGAAGAGCTTGGCCTCGTACACAGATGCGCACATGCAGGGGCCGCCACATCGTGCCCATTACGCACTCAGAAGTGCAGCGCGAGCGCGTTACGAAGCGTTGATCCCACTCGTCGGTCAGGAACGAGTTCGACGAGCGTGGCAGGCGCTTCCAGCAGACCTGCAAACAAATGGTCACGACAACACAAACCACGAGGTGCTCGCCGGTCGAAAAATCTCAGATCTGGCGACGAAGCGCGTCGGCAGAATGATTTCGTTCCTCGAGGCGACGCTCGACGGCACTGCGCCGCTGCCGAACAGATTCAGCAAGCGCTATCACGCTGGCGTTGGCCCGAGAATTGACCGTTCCGTCTGGCCGGTTCAAGAGGCCGTCTCAGTTGAGGCCCGTGAACGACTCCTTGCCGACCTTCGAGCGTGCATCACCTAACCGGCTCCGCCTTGCGACGA
>JAQCBM010000331.1 GCA_027729865.1 Actinomycetota bacterium | reverse complement strand
CTTGCCAGGTTCGCTGCGGTGAGATCACTGAGCTGTGCTGTCGCGCTCTCCAACGTGGCATTAGGAAGATGCGCGTGGCGCAGCAATGCACGCTCCAAGACCGCACCTTGCAAGTTGGCCGCAGCCATTCGCGAGCGACGAAGATCAGCCCCCGAGAAAAGAGCATCAGTGAGATCGGCCCGAGAAAGGTCGTGATGGGCGCACGAGGTGTCGTTGCCGATCAGGCATCCACGTATGTGAGCAAACTCGCGACTGCTCACATCTTGCTTCAACGCCGCCAGACAGGCTCGAACCGCACGCTCTTGAACTACCGCGCCTCTCTGACCGTTGCGATCCGCGAGGGCACTCAGGCATGCGGTCCGCTGCGATGCGTACTTGGCGCATTCGATGGGCCCCAACTTCTTCAGCGTCGAAAGTCCGCAGATGTAGCCCTCGGGGTAATAGGCGCCCATCACGTCTGCTGTCTCCTGGGCCATCAATGAAGATGTGGTGAGTTGCTCCGTTGTGTAGTCCACCAGCGTTGCGGAATTAACGAAGTTCGTGCTCGGCAACATGTTGCGCAGGGCAATTGCCTGGATCGAATCTGCGTTCGAGCGCCGGGCCGGAAGCCATGTGAAGGCCCCTGTCACCGCGGTCGGCTCGAATTTGTCTCCCGGATAGGTGATGACCACCATGCGAGGTGCTCCGATCGCACCCTCGGCGACGCGAACATTCGCCGGGACTTGGTGCAATTGCGTATCGGTTGCGCAACCGAACTCCACGCTCGTCACAGGGAACGGCGGGGCAAGCACGTAATTGCAGGCGGATATGTAGCGCAACTCGTAGTCCGAGGGCGCTCCCTCCTGCCAGTCCACCGGGACTGCACCCACGGGCCATTGGGCAGCCGCACCTGTTGCCGTACCGGTGCCGGTATCCGTCGCATTCCAGGGGGTTGTGGGCAGATTGGCAAAGGCAACGACGGCCTGGCCGGGGCGCAGTTCATACGGTGCTGCTACGTAGGCGCTGCTGCCATTCGGGAACGGTGTGGTGGCCGATTTCGTGCGAACGAAGGACAGTTGCGAACCGGCTCCGGAAGCAATGTCCTGGTACACAGTTGAGTCCATTTGCTCTTGCTTGTTCTTGTAGCGAGGACCAGTGATTGCTTCCACGAGAACCGGGGCGGCTTCGGACGCCAATCCGCTGGGCGGTGACCACGTCAGTCGTGCCCCGTCGTCCGATGAGCACTGCGGCAGTTGTGTGGTTCCGGTAGCACTGCCAACGGAAATCGTTGGCAGACCCGTTGCGAGTAGATCGAAGGCTTGCGGCACCGAGGCCGCCGGCTGAACATCACTGCCCAAGACACTCGCGGGCAATGGCTCAGAGTTCGGTACGTACGTGCGGATTATTACGAAGCCGATGGAGCCCGATGCTGGCATGGGCAATGAGTTGAGGGAAGTAGCTCCGACGGGCTGACCTTGCTCGTAAGGAACGATGTCGATGCTGAACGTGACGGCATCGGCGGTGTAAAGGCCCGTCTCGTATGGATTGGAACCATCGCCATCCGGCACGATCGAGAAGTCAGCCAGGGTCGAAAATGCAGTTGTTGGGTTCCCAGTCGAGTCCAGCACTTCCACCGGTTGACCGTCTGCCCCGTACACCTGCACGGAGAAGTAGCGCGCATCGATGTACACGCCGCTGAGAGATACGGGTGAGCCTCCTACCGCGAACGGGGTAGTCCAGTATGCCGCGTTTGTATCGGGTTCTGCGACGTTCGTTGATTGTGTAGATGTCTCAACCCACCACGAGCAGTAAGGGAAGGGGTTGACAACAGTGATGTCAGTGCTCGCCGCACCCGATGGACCGGGCGCGATCAGTGTCGCAGCGACCACGACGCTTCCTGCGAGCAAGGAAAGCGTGCGAGCCCGGAATTTCATGCGCAGAGTCGATCACGCGACCGGCAATCCTGCAATTCTGTGAACAGGTTCACGCGACCTAGCCCCCGAGAGTTATGGGCCGAACCAAATCCGCCCAGATGACCACCACGCCTACTGCCAGCAACACACCGGCCACCACGTACGCCACGGGCAGCAACTTGGCGGTGTCGACCGGTCCAGGGTCGGGCTTGCCGCGAACTCGCGCAACGAAGCGCTTCACCGATTCATACAAAGCGCCAGCAACGTGCCCGCCATCCAGCGGCAAGATCGGGAGAAGGTTGAACAAGAACAAGAACAGATTCAGCGAAGCAGCAAGTCCCAAGAAGATCGCGATCTTGGACGTGACGGGCTGCTCCATCGCGGCAATCTCACCGCCCAGGCGGGAAGCACCGACCACCGACACCGGCGAATCCAGTGAGCGCTCTCCCCCACCGATCAACGTCTCGTCAACCAACTCGTACACGCGGATCGGTAGCGACACCAGCGCTGCTGCCGAGCGGTAAGTGAGGTCCCACATATACGCCGGCACGGCGGTCACCGGTTGGGCTTGATACTCAAACACCGGGCTCACGCCCAGGAAACCGACCTGCTCCACCGCACCGGTGGGTTCGCCTATCTCGTCGTACACGGGTCGCTCGACATCGGCGACCGTCAACGGCAACGTCAGCTGTCCACCATCGCGCTGCACCACCACATCGGTGGATCGACCCGGGTTGGCGCGGATCCACGACGTGAGGTCGTCCCACGATGACGAAGCGATCGGCCCGATCGACACGATCACATCGCCCGGCTCCAACCCCGCGGCAGCAGCCGGCGTGGGCACAGTTCCTGCTGGGCACGCGCCCGACGGCAACACATCACCCGACGGCTGTTCGACCGTTGGCGTGCAAGCGATCACGGAATTAACGCCGGTAGTGGGCGCCGGAAGCCCAATGCCCACGAGCACGATGCCGAACAACGCAAAGGCCAAGAACAAGTTCATGAACGGCCCGCCGAGCATGATCACCACGCGCTTGCGGACCGGCAGCTTGTAGAACACCCGGTTCTCATCACCGGGCTGGATTTCCTCCAGCGATTGCTGCCGGGCCTGCGCCACGATCGCCGCAAAGCGGCCGGTGTTCATG
>JAQCBM010000330.1 GCA_027729865.1 Actinomycetota bacterium | reverse complement strand
CGCTGGCCATCGACAACCTTGATGAGAGCGATCTCTCGAATGGCCATCCGGTCGCCTCCCTTGTAGGAGATTTTCCCGGTGATGCCCTGAACACCCTCGAGGTTCGTCACCGCATCCTTGATCGCCACGGGATCACAGCTTTGGGCCTGCGTCACCGCAGCATCGAGAATCAGTCCGAGTTCATAACCGGTGACGGCAAAAATCGCTTCCGGATCCTTGCCGTACTTGGCGTTGAACTTCTCGAAGTACTCAGCCTGCGGACCTTCGGGAGCCAAGACACCCGCGGTCGTGTAGACGACACCTTCGGCAATCGGTCCCAGCGCGAGCGTCGTCGGCGAGTCGATACCGTCAGTGCCGAACACCGGGATGTCGATACCAGCGCCACGAATTGCTTTGAGGAACGTCGGGAAATCCGGTTCGTAAGCTGGTGTCATGATCACGTCCGGCTGGGGATTCAACGCCTTGATCTGATCAGCAATGACGTTGAAATTGGGCTGGCCCATTGTGTAGGTACCCTCACCCACGATGGTTCCACCGTTGGATTCGAATGCCACGGCGAAGTACTTCGGGAGATTCGATGTGTATGCACTATCGGGCGACCCCAAGGTGTACGCCGTCGTATATCCCTGCTCTGTCGCGTAGTCAGCGAGCACGCGCGCCTGAGAGTTATCACCAAAGGCGTTGGAGAACATAAATTCGCCGACAGCCACCGGAAGCACCGGAGCCGAGCCGAACCATGACATCGCCGGAACCTGTGCCTCCTGAGCCAACTGGCCAGCCGCGATTGACGGATCTGCATCACCAGGAGTGATGAGGAAACTGATTCCCTCGCCCAGCAACTCAGCAGCTACCGTCGCTGACTGAGCGGCGTCGGAGCGGGTGTCCTTGACGATGGTCTCGACGGGGAACTTCCCGTCGATACCACCTGCAGCATTGACTTCCTCAACCCAAAGGTCGAAACCCTCGAGGCTGGGGACGTCAACGTAGGCAAGGCCCCCGGTCTGGCCGGTTGCGACACCAACCTTCACGGTGCACGCCTCGCCACTTCCGCCTCCCGAGTCCGCGGAGTCTGAGGATCCGCAGGCAGCGAGAACGAGCGCAGCGGCAGCTGATGCTGCTACGGCTCCCATTACCCTGCGGTGTCTACGTGTGATCATTGCTATTCCCTTCCTGTGCGCCGGTGGAATTCGTTTCGGCAGCGTGGGATTCACTCCCGCCGAGATAGGCGGCGGCGACCTCAGGTTGTGACAGCACATCCTGAGGTTCGCCCTGGGCAAGTACGGCTCCATAATCGAGAACCGTGAGTTGATCGCACGCCGAGCGGATGAGCGCGACGTCATGATCGATCAAGAGGATCCCGACCCCGCTGGCTGCGAGGACAGACTGCAGTTGTGCGAGTAGCTCCCGCGACTCGGCTGGATTCATGCCAGCCGCAGGTTCGTCAAGGAGCATCACGCGCGGATTGAGGGCTAGAGCTCGTGCAATCTCTACCCTGCGCTGATCTCCATAGGGCAACTCGCCCGGAAGACGGTTGCCGTGCTGTGCGACGCCGAGGACATGCAGCACGCGCATCGCATGCTCATCGGCTTTCGTGGGCGACATTCCGGCAGAGATACAAGCAACTGACACATTGTCGATCACAGTCATCTCTCGGAACAACCGCATGGTTTGGAATGTTCGCCCTAGTCCGAGTCGAGCACGCTTCCACGTCGGCATATTCGTGATGTTCTGGTCGGCCAAGATGATGGTGGCCTCGTCTGGCTTAGTCACTGCGGTTACGCAGTTTACGAATGTCGACTTTCCTGAGCCGTTCGGTCCGATAAGTCCGGTCACTTCTCGGGCTGAAACCGTCACAGAGACGCCCTTCAAAGCCACCAGACCAGAGAACCGCTTGACGATGTTCTGTGCTGCGAGAACCACCTGTCCTGGCGACGAGTTGCGAGTAGGTAATGCGAACTCGCTCGTCGCAATCTCAGCTGGTGCTCGTCGATAGGCGAGAGTTTCCTCCGGCTCTCGGAATCCGAGAAGACCCTTTGGGCGGAAATACAGCGTAAGAAGGATGATGATTGCAAGTCCAGCGTTTGTCAGACCGAATAGTTCGTTGGCATCACCGACTCGGCGCAGGATTTCGATGATCAAGGTGACGATGATGGCACCCATCACTCCGCCGGCCACGGAGCCAGAGCCCCCGACGATGAGCATGGTGAGCAGAGTTAGGGTCAGGGTGAAGTAGAAGTCTCTTGGAGAGAAAGCTCCGAGCAGTCCGGCATACGCTGCACCCATCGCTCCTGCGACCGCTGAGGACAAGACCCAGGAGATCAGTCGTGCATACTGCACGCGAACGCCGCTGCTCGACGATGCGAGTTCATCATCACGAGACGCCCGTAGGTGCATCCCTATGCGGGAATCCCGGAATAGTCGCGCGACAATCACCGCCAGAATCGCCACAATTCCAGCCACTGTGATGTTCGTGAATCGGGGAACCCCATAGAAGGTCTGGCTGCCACGGGTGAAGGGCTCGGCGCCCACCATCAGACCATGCAGAACAATCAGCACAGCGAGAGTGGCGATGGAAGCTGCGTCTCCGAGGCGGGCGATGACGAGTCCGGACACCACGCCCACAACGGTGGCGACGAGGATGCCGACGATCATCCCTTGCCAGATCGGAAGTTCGATTCCGGCCAGGCCCCAGGGAAGTTCGGGCAACGACGTTTGCTTGACTGCTGAGGGCATCACCAAGATGCCGGTGGCGTATGCCGCGATCCCCACGAAACCGACGTGGCCGAAGCTCAGGATGCCACTGTTGCCACTGAAAATCTGCAAGGCCATGACACCCGTGAGTAACACTAGACTGCTGGTCACCAGCAACTGTGTTGCAGAGGGAAGCGTTCCTCCCACAAGCACGATGACTAGCAGAACGATGGTCCATCCAGCGATTGAGACAAGGGTGCGGCGACGGCGCGAGGAGATCATTGGTGAGCCTCCACGATTTCGGCTATCGACTCAAGCGCCCGATCGATTTCCTCCGTTGTCGCATAGTGCGCAAATCCGAGGCGCAGAAT
>JAQCBM010000329.1 GCA_027729865.1 Actinomycetota bacterium | reverse complement strand
CAGCACATCGTTGCCGAGATGCTCGAACTGCGAATTAAAGATCCGCGGCTCGGCTTCATCACGATCACCGATGTTCGCGTCACGCCCGATCTGCGGGAAGCATCGATCTTCTACACGGTGCTGGGTGATGTGGAGGAGCAGACGGCAACCGCGGCCGCCTTGGCATCGGCGTCGGGGGTCATCCGCAGCGAAGTGGGCAAACAGACCGGCATCAAGTTCACGCCGTCGCTGGAGTTCATCCCCGATGCCGTCCCGGACAACGCCCGGCACGTGGAGGAACTGCTGGCGCAAGCCGCTGCAGCGGATGCTGCGGTGCACGAGCAGGCTGCGCAGGCGAAGTTTGCCGGCGATCCTGATCCGTACCGACACACAGATGAGTCTGAGGACGAGTCCTAGGAACGCGAAGTACCGCACCAATGAAGCGCACTTATGAAACGTAAGCACGATCCCGCGATCAGCGGAGTGCTGCTGATCGACAAGCCTGCTGGTGTGACCTCGCACGATGTGGTGGGCAAGGTCCGCAAAGCCTTGGGCATGCGACGCGTGGGTCACGCTGGCACGCTCGATCCGATGGCCACTGGCGTACTTGTGGTGGGTGTGGGTCCCACCACGCGTCTGCTCGGCATCGTGGGTGGGCACGATAAGGAGTACGAAGCCACCATTCGACTCGGCGCGTCCACCACAACCGATGACCGCGAAGGCGACGTGGTGTCCACCGCGGATGAAGCGACGCTGGCCGCGATCGATGAGGAAGCGATCGATGAGTCGATCGGTCGATTCGTGGGCACGATCCAGCAGCGCCCGAGCGCGGTGAGCGCGGTCAAGATCGACGGCAAGCGTGCGTACGACCGGGTTCGCTCGGGCGAGGACGTAGAACTGCCGGAGCGAACCGTGACCGTGTCCGCCTTCGAGGTCCTCGATACGCGATCAAGCGCGGAATTCATCGATGTGGATGTGCGCGTGGAGTGTTCGGCCGGCACTTACATCCGGGCACTGGCTCGTGACCTGGGTGCATCGCTCGGCGTGGGTGGACATCTCACGGCGTTGCGCCGAACCCGATCGGGAGCAGTTCGCGTGGATGAGTGCTCGCCGATCGATGCAGTCGCTGAGAATCGACTCATCACCCCTGCAGCCTTCGCGCGAGCCGAACTACCGGTTGTCGAGATAGACGAGAGTGCCGCCATTCGTGCCCGACATGGAGCCTCGTTGCAGTTGGGCGTTCCCGATGCTGAGGTGGTGGCTTTGGTGGGGCCCGGTGAGGACTTAGTGAGCGTCGCTGCCGTTAGCGAGGGTTCGGCTCGTTATCTGGCTGTGTTCCCACCAATGGTCGGTCCGGGAGACGACGAGTCAGGGGCAAGCCGATGAGGCCGATGATGAAGATGATGCCCAGCCCGGCGCGCAGCGATTGGAGCTTGCTCGCGGCGTAGTCCTGCACGATTAACGTTATGTCTTCTTGCGGCACACCAGCTTCGGCCAGCAATTGTTCGGCCTGTTCAATGGTGATGACCTGGACGCCGCTGTCGGCCGCCTGGATAACGCCTGCCTGGACAGCGGTATTGATTTGATCGTTCGAAGAGACCGACGACGTGAATGTGGCCGCGAGTCCGATGAAGAGAGCCGTGCCGGCCAGTGCCACACCGAGCGATGATCCCAGGTTTTGTGCGGTGCCCTGTAGGCCCCCGATCTCGTTGCTGCGGGATTCGTCAGCCGATGAGAGGTTGACGTTGCCGATTTGGGAGATTGCCAAACCGATACCCAATCCGATAACGGCCATGGCAATTGCGAATAGTGTGCCGCGCGCATCGGGGGTGATCGCGCCGATGAGCACCAGCAGTCCTAGGCAAGCGGTGACCAAGCCCCAGCGGATGAGTTGCTTCGGAGAGAAGCGGATTGCCAGCCGCGATCCGGCCAGTGCCATGACGAATAGCGCCACGGACATCGGCAGCATCCGGATGCCCGATTCCAGGGCATCGAGGTCGAGGACCGTTTGCAGGTACAGCGGAAGGATGAAGAACGATCCGGCGATGATGAAGTACAAGACAAGTTGGGAGGCCAATCCCGCACGCAACGCCGGAATCCCCATCAGATCGGTGCCTAGCAGCGGCTCACCACCACTGTCACGGACCTTGTTCTCCCATATGAGGAATAGCCACCCGATGCCCAAGCCGGCAAGCACTGCGGGAATGGTGGGGGAGAAGCCGGCGATCGTGAATGGTGGGTTCATCGGTTCGATAAAGCCCCAGGTGCTTGCCGACACCAGTGCCAAGACGACAGTTCCCATCGCGGTGGCCGATAAGGCCACCCCGACGAGATCGAAGCGGCCTTTGCTCGGTTGAACCGGAAGATCCTTGATGGTGCCCGTGAGGGGCAAGATCACGGCAACGATCAGGAGTGTTTCGGCGGCGAAGACCCAGCGCCAGGAGAACTCGCTGGTCACCCAGCCACCGATCAAGGGCCCGGCTGCTGCCGCTGCTCCGGCGATCCCACCGAGCATGGCGTAGGCGATCGCTCGATCCTTGCCGGAGTAGTTCACCGCCGCCAATGCCGCGATCGCGGGAATGACCATCGCCGCCCCAATGCCTTCGACAATTGACCAGCCGATGAACAATGTGCCGAACCCGGGGGCCAGTGCGGTCGTGAGTGATCCGATGCCGTAGACGATCGAACCGATGACGAACGTCTTGCGTCGTCCGATGCGGCTACCAAGGCCTGCACCGGCCAGCATCAAGGCGGCCATGGTCAAGGTGAAGGTCGCGATCGCCAACTGCATCGAACTGACCGTGGTGTCCAGATCCGCGACCACTGTGGTGATCGAGACGTTCATGACAGTGCCATCAATGACCATCACGAACTGCCCAAGACCCAGGACGAGGATGGGCAACCATTTACGCATGTCACGAGCCTAGGGCTGCTGTCTCATGAATCGAGGTGGTCGTGTGCGCAACCAGTGCCAACACTGGCCCCGTAGGCTCGCTCCCGTGGAATCGGGGCGCCGCGTGGCCATCATCGGCTACGAGCTCTTGTTGGTCAAAAACCTCCAGGCCGTTATTGCTCAGGCCCGAGCAC
>JAQCBM010000328.1 GCA_027729865.1 Actinomycetota bacterium | reverse complement strand
TCTTGCTCCTGGAGTTGAGCAAGTTGACCCTGGAGATCGGCAATCTGCTGATGCAGTCCGCTGCGACGGGTCAGCGCCTCACGCGCCAAATCCTCGCGCCCTTGGGCGAGAGCAGCGCGGGCCTGCTCTTCGAGCTTGCCTTCCTTCTGGGAAAGGCTCTGAAGTTGCAACTCGATGCGCTTACGACTGGTGGCCACATCGGCCACACCCCGCCGCACCTTCTGCAGCAACTCCAATTGCTTCTCGTAGGAATAGTCGAGGGTTTCGCGAGGATCCTCAGCGCGGTCTAGCGCCTTGCTCGCCTTGGACTTGAAGATCAGGGTGAAGCGCTGCCACAGACCCATGGACGTTTCCTTCCGCATGTGCCCCCGTACCCGGCCCCGAGGACTTCCGTTCCGACCACTGTAAAGGCTGCCGGTGCACCGGCGCCGCCCAGGGATGGCCATTAGGCTGACCAGATCATGGCTGGTTTCCCCAAGTTGAAGAGGTCGGCATCCGTCCCACCGGATGCCGGTGTTCAAGCACCATCAGACGACCCCCGCGCCCCCAAGGGCCGCGCCACTCCCTCTCGCAAGGAGGCCGAGGCGGCACGCAAACAGGGTCTGCGCGCATCGGCCCGTGGCTCGAAAGGCGGCAAGAAGGCGGGCAGGGAAGCCGAACGAGAGGCTCGAGCCCGGCAGCGAGCAGGAATGATGATGGGCGACGAGCGCTACATGCCCGCGCGAGATCGCGGAGCGAACCGGCGGTTCGTGCGCGACTTCGTCGATGCGCGCATCACAGTTGCCGAGTACTTCATTTTCATCGCGATCGCCGTCCTGGTGCTCGGTTTCATCCAGAATCCTGCGCTTCAGTCATTCGTCTCATTGGCGTTTTTCGCTGTCACAGCACTCATCATCATTGACACTGCGATCCTGCTCATCCAATTGAACCTGCGCGCGAAGAAGGAATTCCCGGAGAAGAGTGATCGTCGTGGGCTGTTGCTCTATGCCGTGATGCGAGCTCTGCAGTTGCGCCGCCTTCGCCTTCCCCCACCCATGGTCACGCGTGGCGGGAAGCCCATCAAGCGTGGGGCGGACGGCAAGCCCATCAAGTAACTCGCCTCTCGGCCCGCGACCATTTTCGTTCACCACGAAGAAACGCGAAAGTCACTTCTTTGCGGCAGCATCTGCGCCTGCCAAGCCATCTAGCAAGGGATACGCAGGGTCGTGATGAATCCAGCAGCTCGTCGACACGCGATTGCCCGAGTGCTCGACAACGCTCCCGTGAGACGTCGGCGCTTGATTGTGTGGGCCCTCGCGGCCTCGGGAATCGGTCTCGACGGGTACGACCTGTTCATCATGAGTGTTGCAGGCCCGTTGATCGTGGCCGATCTTGGCCTGAGCGACTGGCAAGACTCCGTGGCTGTAGGAGCGGCAGTCCTGGGAGCGGTACCAGGCGCCTTGCTTTCCGGACGCATCGCCGATCGAATTGGTCGGCGCGCAATGCTGAAGATAGACCTGATCTTGTTCATCGCGACAGCGATTGCATCCGCGTTCGCTTGGGACGTGTGGTCTCTTGCGATATTCCGATTCCTGCAAGGAGCCGCAGTAGGCGCTGAGTATCCACTCAGTGCGTCCATGGTGAGTGAGGTCATGCCAGCCAAGAAGCGCGGCGTGTGGATGACCGGCGCTTTCTCGTTCCAGGCTGTCGGCATGGTCCTGGGGGCAGGGGTGGGCTTCCTCTTGTTGACGTGGATGCCGTACGAGACAACATGGCGTCTGATGCTGCTGTCTGGAGTTGTCCCTGCCGTCATCGTGGCCGTACTTCGACTTCGTATCCCCGAGAGTCCACGCTGGGAGGCAGAGCGCGGCAACCTCGATCAAGCCGAGCAGGACACCGAATGGCTCACCGGTGAGCGGCCGGTGGTGACCGACGAAGACCGTGCGTTAGCTGAGGTATTCGAATCTGGTCCACAACCGCGCATGACGTACAAGGATCTGTGGGCGCCGATCCGCAGGCGCGCACTGATCCTCACAACCGTGCCGTGGTTCCTCATGGATATTGCTCTGTACGGCATCGGTCTGTTCACTCCCACGATCCTCGCAGGGCTTTCGGGAGCAGATTCGAACACGCACATGGCGAAGGACGACTTCATCGCTGCCGACATCACGGCGACTGCTCAAGCAGCATTCACCGACCTGTTCCTCATCGTCGGCTTCGTATTGAACATGTTGCTCGTCGAACGGGCCGGGCGAATCCGACTCCAGATTGTCGGCTTCATCGGTATGGCCTTCGGCTTAGGCACCCTCGCAGTGATCGGAACGAGTGGCCCCATGTGGGTCATGCTCGGGGGATTCATCATGTTCAACACCATGGTCAATCTGGGTCCGAACGCAACAACGTATCTACTTCCTGCTGAAGTCTTTCCCACTCGACTTCGCGCAACAGGCCACGGCGTTGCGGCGGCAGCGGGCAAGGTCGGTGCGGTGGTGGGAACCTTCTTCCTACCGCTGGCCACGAGCGCTTTCGGCCTCAGCCCGACCGTAGGTGTGATCGCGATCGCAGCAGCACTTGGCGCGATCGTGACTTACCGGGCACGGATCGAAACCAGGGGCAAGGAACTGCGCGACTAGCGCAAACTTCCATCCGTCATGCCGGGCGATGGTGTTGGGACTGTCTGCAGGCCCATCTCAACTGGCGTTATCAAGTGCTCGTGCTCAGGCAGGATCCGCACGGTGTAACCGAATGGTCCATTCCGGTCAAGTGGCACCTGTGCCTGGAACTTCCACCGGTTCTGGTCGAACTGCTCAACGGGTTCCATCCGATGAGGAACGGCAGACTCGATGCGATCATCTGAATCAACAGCACCTGCTAGCACTTGGACCTGAACGTCGTCCCGCAACAAACTCCCCAATGAGATGAACGCCCGAACGTCGACGATGGAGCCTGCCGTGACCACGTCGGCCACACCTTCGGATTCGACGTGATCGACTCGCACGTGTGGCCATGCTGAAGAAATCCGCGACTTCCACTCCGCAAGTCGAATAGCTGGTGCGTAGTCATCACCCGCAATAGCTGCGCTCGATCGCGCAGCC
>JAQCBM010000327.1 GCA_027729865.1 Actinomycetota bacterium | reverse complement strand
GGCCACCCTGTTCAACCTCGTCAGCGACGTCGTTGGGGGACTTCGGGTGAGCGTGCTCGAGGAGGAGGCGACGTAGTTCCTCGTGAGGACTTTTATTCTCGGTTGCCCGGCCTTGGTCGGGATCTCTTGCCTCTGAAGTGAACCTTGCAACGCTGAACCCATCGCAAGTGAGCGTTGCAGCTTCTGGTACAACGTTTTCCAGTGAGCGGTGGGTAACGCAGTCGCGACGAATACGACACTAAGAATGCAACTCGCTTGTTTCAGTATCGCTACCCACAACTTGATCAACTGGGCTGACGGTTATCTTCAGGGAGCATGGGACCAGTTGCCGGCGTGCGGTATCGCGTCCGATCACACTTTGGGTTGGAGAGCGGCGAGGCGGTCACCCTCTCCCACGCCACCTTGTGGGGGCCGGCTGCGTGATTGAGGGGAACGACAGCGTCGTCGACTTCGGGGGGCGCGCGGGCCTCGCAAGAGTCTGGCGACTGTTGCGGGGCCATCGGCGGCTGGCTGCCGCGCAGTCACTGTTATCGCTTGCGGAGGGGCTGATTGAAGCGGCCATTCTCACTGTCTTCGCCCGTGTGGCGCTCACTGCGGTGACTGATGGAGCAGGCGGCGTCGAGGTACCACTGATCGGTGAGCGATCGACTTCTGTCACCCTCTCTGTGCTCGGCATTCTGATAATGATCCGCTTGCTCATTGGTGCGCTTGTCGCGATGGCGCTCGGACACCTCCAGTTTCAGATGGTGACCGCGATTCGGTCGCAGGTAGTGATTTCGTACTCGCGGGGCTCGTGGCGCTCACAATCGGAGCTCGATGAGGGCGGTCTGCAGCAACTCCTAGTGACCCTCCCGAACAGCGCCAGCTCAGCGCTCTCGGGCCTGCTTACCCACTTTGGACATCTTCTGATCATGACGGCGATGCTCAGCTACGCGCTGTTCGCCGATCCGTTGCTCACTCTCGCGCTCATCGCTGCCATTGTTGGCGCCAGTCTTGCCTTCATTCCCTTGCGGCGCTGGATCAAGTCCCGTTCGGCTCGGGTACTTGATCGGCAGCGGTCGCTTTCTACGGCGGCCACTGAGCTCTCCGCATTGAAATTTGAGGTTCAGGCATTCGGAATCGGCGAACGAATATCTCGACCGCTTCGGGATCTGATCGTCGTTGAGGGTCGACTTGCTCGTCGCTTGAGCGTTGTCAAGTCGATGGTGGTGCCGCTGTATACCACGATGACCTACTCAGCGGTTGCGGTTGGGCTCGTAATTCTTCAAGGCACAACTGCCGATGGACTGGATGACGTCGGTCCGATTCTTCTCGTCGTGCTTCGATCACTCGCATACGGACAAGGCATTCAGCAAGCAGCGGTCGCTATCGCAAGCCTGGTGCCGATCCTTGACTTTCTGAGAGATCAAGTGGAGTCGTTCGACTCGCATCGGGTCGGCTGGGGCTCCAAATCCCTTGTAAGAATTGACCGGATTCAATTGGACGACGTCTCCTACGCCTACTCCGAAGCTGATGGATCCGCCCTTCGCGACGCATTTGTGACGATCAATCGTGGGGAGCGAATTGGAATTGTCGGTCCGTCCGGCAGTGGGAAGTCGACTCTTGTTCGGCTCCTCCTCGGCCTCGTAGTCGCCGATAAGGGAAGGGTGCTCGTGAATGAGGCCCCGATTCACGAGCACGATCGGGAAATGTGGAGCCAAAGGATTGGCGTGGTCCCTCAAGCAGCGCAGGTTGTCCATGGTCCGTTGGCCGACAACCTTCGGATGTACCGCGACGGAATTTCCGATGACGACCTGTGGTGGGCGCTTGGTGTCGCGGATCTCATCGGAGATGTGCGGGCCATGCCGGACGGACTGGGCACCACGATTGGTGCCGGTGCGCGAGCCCTCTCGGGCGGCCAGCAGCAACGTCTTGCAATCGCTCGCGCCTTTGCAACCCGTCCGGATCTGGTGGTGATGGACGAACCGACTTCGTCGATCGATGCGATGTCGGAGGCAGCGGTATCTGATGCGATTGAACGCCTTCCCGATGACGTGACCATCATCATCGTCAGCCACCGGATGCGGATCCTTCGAGGCTGTGATCGTCTGATTGTCGTTGAAAATGGAGAGATAACGGCGAACGGAACGCCGGAGCAGGTGATCGACTCGAGCCCCTATCTGGTCACCGCCCTTGAGGCCTGAAGGCCGTCCTTAACGTTGTTCTCTGATATACGCCTGAGCGCGCTCAAGGTCCGCCGGAGTGTCGACGGCGATTCCACTGGCTGGGACCTCCACCATCCGGACATGTGCGCCCGATTCCAACAACCGCAGGATCTCGATGTCCTCAATCTCCTCAAGCCGTGACTTCTTGGCACCCGGCTGGTACTCGACGAGCGCTGAGCGTCGGTAGGCGTAGAGGCCGACCTGTCGGAATGCCCGCTGAAATCCAAGGAGTTTGTCCGTGGGGATCGCTGCTCGCGACATGTACAACAATCGCCCGCTTGAGTCAGTCACTGGCTTCGGGACGGTCGCTGAGCGGAACTCTGATTCTTCGGTAATGACACTCATCGTGTTGACCGCGGCCACGTGTTCCTCCGCGGTTTCGGCCGTTTGAATGACCTTCTGGATTGCCACTGGGTCAACGAAGGGTTCGTCGCCCTGAACGTTGACGTACCAGTCAGCGCGGTGCCGACTCGCCACCTCAGCGACTCGGTCGGTGCCGGTTAAGCAGTCGGACGAAGTCATCTCAACCATCGCTCCGAAATCGCGTGCCACCACCGCGATTCGCTCGTCGTCCGTTGCGATGACAACATCCGCGGTATCGACTGCGCGACAACAGCGCTTCCAAACGTGCTCAATTAACGGTGATCCGTCGAGATCGGCGAGAGGTTTGCCGGGAAATCGGGTCGACTGGAATCTCGCGGGGATAACGACGAGGACGCTCACGCCAGCCATGGTGCGTACAAGGAGGACTCGACCACCGGATAGGTCGTCGGAGTCAAGGCGACAATCGTTGGAGTACTGGGCTGCGACTGAGCGACAGTCAGCATCTCGGACATCGACAATTGCCGCGGATCCGCGTGATCGAACCCGTCGAGC
>JAQCBM010000326.1 GCA_027729865.1 Actinomycetota bacterium | reverse complement strand
TCCGGCCTGGCGCACGCGCCGATCTCACTTTGCTGGGTGCCGATCCTCGCCAGTGTGACGCCATGGAAATCGACCAGATCGAAGTCCTGGGTACCTGGCGTGCGGGCGATCGAACCTTCGAGCGTTAGGCGCAGGCTTCGAATCCCGCTTCCAGGATCGTCAGCGCTTCTTCGAGGAGATGCGTGGGCATCGTGAGCGGTGGTAGGAAACGGAAAACGTTGCCGTAGGTGCCGGTGGTCAACGTGACAACACCATGCTGATGGCAGTACCTATTCAACTCAGCCGCTAGAGCTGCATTGGGGTTGACCGTTCCGGGTTCCACCAGTTCGATCGCCAGCATCGCACCGCGCCCGCGGACGTCTCCGATCTGCGGGAAGTTCTCCTGCATGGCTTTCAATCTCGGCACCATGACCGCTTCGATGTCGCGCGCCAGACCGCACGCGTTGTTTTCCTCCATCCAGCGAATAGAGCCGAGCGCTGCAGCGCAAGCAACCGGATTCCCTCCGTAGGTGCCACCGAGGCCACCAGGGTGCACCGCGTCCATGATTTCGGCGCGTCCGGTAACAGCCGAAAGCGGCATGCCGCCAGCGATCCCCTTGGCCGTGGTGATGAGGTCGGGAACAACACCCTCATGCTCGATGGCGAACCAGTCACCTGTTCGACAGAAGCCCGCCTGAATCTCGTCTGATACGAAGACGATTCCGTGCGCCTTGGCGTATTCAGCGAGAGCAGTCATGTAGCCGGGGGCTGGCACGATGAAACCACCTTCACCCTGCACGGGCTCCACGATGATCGCCGCAACGTTGTCCCCGCCGATCTCCTTCTCGATGCGAGTGGTGGCCCACTCAGCTACTTCCTTGCCGCCATGCGGTCCGTCGCGGAATGGGTAACTCGCGGGCACTCGATAAATTTCCGGCGCGAAGGGTCCGAAGGAGTGCTTGTACGGCATGTTCTTGGCGGTCAGGCCCATGGTCAGATTGGTTCGTCCGTGGTATCCGTGTTCGAGTACCACCACGGCCTGACGCTTGGTGTAACTGCGCGCGACTTTCACGGCGTTCTCCACCGCCTCGGCGCCGGAATTGAACAGAGCCGTCCGCTTTTCGTGATCGCCGGGCGTCAGACGATTGAGGTGCTCACATACCTCCACGTAGCCGACATATGGGTTGACCATGAAGCAGGTGTGGGTGAATTCGTGCGCTTGCTCGGCGACGGCATCAGAAACGTAGGGATTGGCGTTGCCCACGGTCGTGACGGCGATACCCGAACCCATGTCGATCAGATGGTTGCCGTCGACATCCACCAGGATCCCCCCGCCGGCCCGTTCGATGAACGCGGGCAGCACCACACCTACACCGGCGGACACCGCTTCCACCTTGCGCGCCATCAAGCCTTGCGACCGGGGTCCGGGGATCTCGGTAACCAGCACCCGTTCTTGGCGAACCCCGTTGTCAACGGCAGTAATGGTCATCAGATCTCCTTCGCGATCCCAGTGAAGTCGAACCCGCTTCGGCCAAGCCACATGCCTTGTACGGACCCGAACGATGCTGGATAGCGTACTGCCATGGCACAGGATTTGGGGCTGCCCGCAGCCCGCGAATGGCCCAGCTACGTCGCCGGGGAGATGTGGACCGGAAATGAACTCGTCGACGTCACGCATCCGGGGGATGCAAGCGTCGTCGGTCGCGTGCACGTCCCAGATGCCGCCACGGTCGATCGTGCGCTGCAAGCAGCCTGGGATGCCAAGGCTCCTGCTCGAGCCACCTCGGCCGCTGTACGCGCCGAAGCTTTGATGCACGTGTCGAATCGTCTAGCCGAACGCCTCGAGGAAGTGGCTCAACTCATCACGGCCGAGAACGGCAAACCCATCACCTGGGCTCGCGCTGAGGCTGGACGGGCGGTGTCCACGTTCCGCTGGGCAGCGGAAGAAGCCCGACGCTTCAATGGTGAATTCCAGCGACTAGATACTGAGAAGGCAACGGAACGACGTGCGGCGATTATTCGACGCTTTCCCTACGGACCCGTCCTAGGCATCTCGCCCTTCAATTTCCCGATCAACCTCGTGGCGCACAAGGTCGCGCCGGCGATCGCAGTGGGGGCGCCGATCGTGGTGAAGCCCGCGCCCGCCACGCCGCTGGGTGCCTTGCTGCTCGGCGAACTCCTCGCCGAAACCGATCTGCCGCGTGGAATGTTCTCCGTGCTTCCGGTCAGTAACGATGTGGCGCCGATGCTCGTTGAAGACCCGCGGCTTCCAGTTATCTCTTTCACTGGTTCGGAACCGGTTGGTTTCGCCATCAAACGCCAGGCAGCCGATAAGCACGTCATTTTGGAACTCGGTGGCAATGCGGCGGCAATCGTGCTGGACGACTACTCAAGCGATGAGGACCTGAAGTGGGCGGCCGCGCGCATCGCGATGTACGGCAACTCCCAGGCTGGGCAAACCTGCGTTTCGGTCCAGCGGGTCTTCGTCGAAGAAGGTATTGCCGACGCATTCATGCCGCACCTCACGGAAGCGGTAGCGAACCTGCCCAGTGGTGATGTCTGGGACCCTGCAACAGTCGTGGGTCCTGTCATCAGTGAGCAAGCGGCCGGGCGCGTCATGGAATGGATTGACGAAGCCGTTGACGCCGGCGCCATGGTCCTTGCGGGCGGAAACCGCAACGGCACCTTCATCGACGCCACATTGCTTTCAAACGTTTCTCCGCATGTTCGTGTTGCATGCGAGGAAGTCTTCGGTCCGGTGATGTCCGTGCAGACGATCAAGAACCTCGATGAAGGAATACAGATCGTCAACGATTCGCGTTTCGGGCTGCAGACAGGCATCTTCACCCACGACATCCAGAAGATCTTCCGTGCGCATCGCGAACTCGAAGTTGGCGGAGTGGTGGTGGGCGATGCACCCACCTTCCGCGCCGACCAGATGCCCTACGGAGGAATCAAGGCCTCCGGTACTGGGCGCGAAGGCCTTCGTTTTGCAATGCAGGACTACACGTTCGACAAGGTGCTCGTCCTCACGGACCTCGATCTGTAGACAGGCCATCGCCTCCCTGCAACCGAAAGATCGGTATGAGGGGGTACGCCCCTGCCGCTG
>JAQCBM010000325.1 GCA_027729865.1 Actinomycetota bacterium | reverse complement strand
CATTACGTCTTCGACGACGGCACCGCAACCGCGTTCATCGTCGTTGCGAGCGCGTTCACGCTGGCTGGGTTGGTTGGGTGGCGACTATTGGCCGCGCGAATGAGGCCTCTCTTGTAAGTCGGGGAAGTCCACGGCGATGCCTTTTGCAGTTCGACCACACATCCGCAGCCACGATTAGCCACAAATCTTTGTCACACCCGGTGTCTAAATTAGTGGTCCCAATGAAGGACTTTGCCCTGCACCTCAACGACGCCGTCAGAGAAGTCCTCTCGCTACGGGACGATGCGCCGACCCCGGCGGTCGTGAAGGCTCACTGTCGGCTGTCAGGAATCGTCCGCCAGCACGCAGAAGACCTGACGTCGTACGGAGAGTTGCTCGTCGCGGTCACCTTTCCAAACACTGCACCACAGCCCACATTCGTTGATGAAAGCGGTCATTTCGCGAAGTTGATCGTCGTCCAGCGATGGGGCACCGCATTTCGACATCGAAACGATGAAGCGCTCGACCGACTCCTCGAGACCGCGCTCAGTGAGCTCGTCTGGGGAATGCAGCTAGGCAGCCCCGACAGCCGATTGACCCACACAGTGGTCGCACTACTTGACGAGCACCGACTCCAAAACGCGCAACGCTGGCCAACAACAAACGCCGAGACTGCTGCCGTTTGGTCGGAGGCGCTTTCGGCTGCGGAGACGTTCAGGCTTCCGTCGACCGACGGGGACCTTCAGCTCACTTGGGGTGACGTTGGCACCGAGCTGGTCAACTGGCGGTTCAGCGAGCGCGCAGATTCGAACTATTGGGGCATGCGCAACCGACTGCTCCTCAACGCGCTCGGAACCTTTCAGGATGAGTTCATCCATGACCACTCGCATTCGCTGCTGGACGGGCTACCCACCCACTTTGCCTCAGAGGAGGACTACGTCAAGCCACCCGAATTCTTTAGGCGAGGCGGTCGAATTAGTCGCTGGCTCGAGATTCCAATTAGGTCGCCACGCGAGGAGGACTTCCCTGTTGACATGCCGAACAGCGAATTCGAGCGCCACCGCTACCGAGTGCAACTGATTCGATGGATCGATGAGTTTTTCTCAAGGGCTACTGCGTCCCAGCACCAGCCGCCCGGGCAGGGCTTCGAGATACGTTCAACCTCGTTGGCACAGCTACACAATCTCGGTCTGCCAGTCGAGTCACGGCGAGCGCAGAACGCAGTCTACGAATCAAACGATGATGCCGCATGGTGGCGCAGGGCCTTGGATGAGGGGCGGAGAAAGCAGAGCACTCAGCACACTCCCTCCCATGACAACAGTGAGGGCGATAAGTGAGAGAAGCCGCTTGGCCGTCAGCGGCCTGCTGGAGCCTGTTCGAGTGGCTTGAGGCTTGGGGCGTGCCGGCCCTGGTTCCAGTTCACCTGAGGGGGACACTTGAAGACCGAGGCGACGACGCGATCGTGTCAACGCGAGACTGCGCGTTTCAATCCGACCTCGCCTACTCGTGGCTCGGGTTGAGCAGAACCCACGAGGCAACGGACGATTTTTTTCTCTCGGGCGGCAGAGGCAATGAGGGCGGCTCCTCGTGGGGATTCGGCCTCAAATCGGGCGACATAGTGACGTTCATCCAAGTGGTAAGTGGCTCATTCAATGAGGGCTTCACTCCCGATGTTCGCCCGTTCAGTTTGTTCATGGAGCGGCTATGGGAGCACGTGAACGAACCAAGTCTGTTGGATCGCCCTATCGCATCGGTCACGTTCTCCGAATTACGCCAACGTCATGCGATTGCCTGGGTACGCGAGCCTGATGACGCCCAACAACCCGTGGGAGCTCGGAGCTCGGATCTGGACGTGCGAGCCTACGCGGCACGGAAAGTCGAGGCGGTTCAGCGGTTCGCCGATGAGCTCAACGCTCTTACCAACGGATCGGCCAAGTGATACTCCTCGCCCGCCGGTCTGTATGAGGGAGTTGCCCTCATACAGAATCCGACCTTCAGTCGACACCGCAATCAGCTTCGACTGGCGTACGTAACTCGGGATCTGCCGAGGCGCCCCAGGGCATGAAGTGTTATTCATGTCGCGCTCGGTGTGTGGTTTTCGCGTAGCGCCCGTGCCAGCACACAACTGATCGGCCCAGCACGCATGACGGCGTTCAGCGGCATGTCAATGTCTGCACCACGTGCGCGAGGCCAGCGCAGTCATGGAAGTTATGGGTGAGCACGTTGGTCCACTTCCGTTTTGCGACCGGGGTCAAATCCGAATGTCCTGAGCGCGTTTGCAGCTGGTGTCGCACGGTACGGATACGCGATGCAGTCGATCCAGGTTCGAAGACCTGCGCCACGTCGCCGTAGTCCGTTGCTTTTCGAAAGCCTGAAAGCGACCATCGGTTCGTGCGACCTCCTCGGGTCGCCTTGATTTCTGGAACTGTGATGTCGTTTCGTTTCGCCCATTTCTTGGCGGGAGGCAGCGCATTGACAAGGTTCTCCCTCCACCACTCGATCTCACTGGTGCTCATGCCATGAGTGCCAGTGATTTCGTGGAGCTCTCGGCTCGACCAAGCGACGATTCGCCGATGCTCGTGTTCCGCTCGATACCGAAGCTCGCGGAACGCATCGCGCGGAGCGGAAGCATGGAGAGCCCCTTTCGGATGTCCGCGGCCAACGAGTGAATCGAATGCTCGCTCCAGGACTGCGACAGTCCACTGGCCCTCGCACCATGCGCCTAGGAATGTGGCTGGGTCAACAGCAGTTCCCTCAAAGTCAATGAAAATCGCTCGCTTCGCCTCGGCGCAGGTCAAGAATTCGGATGGTTCGCGAGTGCTAGTCATGCCGCCCTTGTCTGTTGATGAGGGTGAAGCGCGTGAGGAGCCGACAGCGTTCTTGCGCTACCTCCACTCGGCAACAAGGTCAAGCAACTCGGCATAGAACCGTTGGGCCGCTGTGTGGGCTTCATAAGTGGAACTTGCCTCGACGACCCGCTCCTCTCCACGTACACCACCCGATTTCACCCCGCGCTCGACGATGGGGGCAAGCTCCCAACGCTGTTAGACCCGCTAGGTAATGTCAGAACCTACACCCACTCGACATGACGGTTCGGAGCACATGACGACAAAAGGCAGCCGAG
>JAQCBM010000013.1 GCA_027729865.1 Actinomycetota bacterium | reverse complement strand
CGAGTCGCCCAATGGCAGGACGTCGTCATCACTGGCAAGGCGCCGAGTTTCGTCACGGCCGGGCAGTTGCTGACCATGCAGCGCTTCATGCCCACGGACACGCAAGGTTCGGGAACCTTCAAGGATTTGAACATCACCACATCGGTAAATCCCAACGGAAGCTTCGTGATGCACATGCAGTTGGGTTACGTGGGCACGTACGGCTACCGAGTGGGCTTCGAGACAGATAGTTTCTCGCCGGAATTCGTCGGATTCGAATTCCAACTCACCGTGACGGGTGATTCAAGCGCAAGCGCGAAGGGTTCGGCGAATGCCGTGACCTTGACGAGTAGGCAACTCGCCCGGGGTGGATTCACCAAGACCCCGAACGTGAACATTTGGCCGGGAACGGCAACGCTGAGCACCAACCGGGCGCCGGCTGGTAGCCCCATAACGCTGCGCGGGACCGCTACGGCGCCCATCGAGCCGGGAACTGTGCTGCAGTTGTCTCGCTTCGTCCCCACGGACAAGGTCGGCTCCGGGCACCTTGAGAACTTGCCGGTCAGCACCAAGGTGAAGTCCGATGGAACCTTCGAACTCACCTTCGAACTGAATCAAAAAGGCACCTACGGGTACTCGCTTACCGCCCCTGTGACGACCGACGAACCACTAGGAATCGAGTTCCAGATCACCACCACGTAGTGTCCTGGCCCATGGGTCGCTCACCGGCGCTGCGCGTCATCACCGCCAACGTCAATGGCATTCGAGCGGCGCAACGGCGCGGAGGCCTGGACTGGCTGGCCGCTGCGAAGGCAGATGCCATCTGCCTTCAGGAGGTGCGCGCCACGCGCGCCCAGCTTGATGAGGCCTTGTCCGAGTCGCCGCTGGCGAACTGGCACGTGGCGCATGCTGAGGCTCCGGAGAAAGGCCGCGCTGGGGTAGCGGTGCTGACGAAGAAGGCCCCGGTGGAGGTGCGCGATCGGTTCCAACAGACCGCGATCAATGCGCAGGGTCGTTGGATCGAAGTTGATTTGGACACCAGCTCTGGCCCGGTCACCGTGGCCAGCGTGTACGTCCACTCCGGAGAAGCCGACACTCCCAAACAGGTCGCCAAGTACGCGTTCTTGGATGGCATGGACCTACGGCTGCGCGCGCTGGTGAAACGAGCGAGCAAGGATGGCGTCGAAGCCCTCGTGTGCGGTGACTGGAACATCGCGCACCGCGAGGTGGACATCAAGAACTGGAAGGGCAATCTCAAGAGCGCGGGGTTTTTACCGGAGGAGCGCGCCTACCTCGATAAGTGGTTCGCTGCTTCCTGGCGTGACCTAGGACGCGAGTTCGGCGGCGAAGGACCTGGTCCGTACACCTGGTGGTCCTGGCGCGGGCAGGCATTCGATAACGACGCTGGCTGGCGTATCGACTACCACGCGGCTACCCCGGGCCTCGCCGATCGTGCTACGAAGGTCGTGATCGGACGGGCACCGAGTTACGACGAGCGGTGGAGCGACCACGCGCCCGTCACAGCTGACTTCGCCTAGAAACCCGACCCAACCAAACCCGATGCGGCGTTAGTTGTGGCCGAAATCTCGTGGATTTCGCGGCCACAACCGCCGCCGCAACGGGGAGTGGTGTGTGTGAGTCGTTGCTGGCTGCTGAGCCGCGCCTAGAGGGCGCGGGAGAAGATCGCGTCGATCTCAGCCAGGTCGGTCGGGCCCATCGCGTTACGGCGCTGGCGATCCCACTCGCGGTAGATCTCCTTACGCGCGGCGGTCTCGGAGTCCATACGTCCGAATACGGAGCCGAAGATGCTTCCGAGTTGCTTCATGGAGGGTCACTCCCTTTTCTTTGCTCGTGGCTCGGGGGTCTCCCGGGCGCGTAACGATTATGTCGCATATTTGTTGGATTGCCAAACAAAACCCCCCGATTGTGCGCGAATTCACAAAGAAGGGACTGTGCGACGCCGTTGTCCGGACAAATCCGCGAAATGGCTGGACTTGATACCCCCGGGGGTATTAGTCTGTGAGTCGCACGGCACCACAACAGCCCGTGCATCCACCGATGGAACAGGAAGGCAGCATGGTTACCACCCTTTCGGTTGAGGATCTGGCCGCAGCGCACCAACGCGGCGAGCGGATCATCGACGTACGTGAACGCTTCGAATTCACTAGCGGCCACATCCCAGGAGTCGAGAACATCGCGATGGCCTTGGTGCCCCTGCGAATCGACGACATCCGCGGCAGTCGACCGGTGTGGGTCGTCTGCGAATCAGGGAACCGTAGCTGGCAAGTTGCCGATTATCTGTCCCGTCATGGTGTGGACGCATATAACGTCAATGGAGGAATTGCGGCTTGGCGTGCAGCCGGTCTGCCGCAGGAATCAGGAGTAGGAGTTTCGTCATGACGGCTACCAGCGCCCCCCATGTGATCGTGATCGACACACCCGGGCTGGGGGACCGGGGCTACATCGTCCACGACGGCGTCAATGCGCTGGTGGTTGATCCTCAGCGCGACACCGATCGAGTTGAGCGGCTGATCGCCGAACACGGCTTGACCGTTACCCACGTGGGTGAAACCCATATCCACAACGACTACGTCAATGGCGGCTACCAGTTCGCTAAGAAGCATGGCGCTACTTATGTGGTTCCTGCGGACGTAGAGCTGTCCTACCTCGGTGAGCCGAACGTGGTCGCCATGGGTGAGGGCGGTGAATTCCGGGTCGGCGATCTCGATGTCCGCGTGGTTCACACACCCGGTCACACCCCGCACCACATCTCGTTCGCTGTCAGCCGCGACAACCACCCGGGTGCGGTATTCACCGGTGGATCGTTGCTCTACGGCACTGTCGGTCGCCCCGATCTAGTTGCCCCGGACCTTACGGTCAAGCAGGCGCATGATCAGTGGCACTCCGCGCATCACTTGGTTGATTCCCTGCCGAGCGAAACGCAGATTTATCCCACACACGGCTTCGGGTCCTTCTGCTCGTCGATCCAAACTGAGGGTGTCCAAACGTCATTGGGTCAAGAAAAGGACATCAACCCGGCATTAACGCAAGCTGAAGAGGACTTCGTCGAGATGCTCATCGCAGGGCTCGACGTCTTCCCTGCGTATTACGCCCACATGGGTCCGGCGAACGCTGCCGGACCTGCTGAAATCGATCTATCGATTCCGTCGCCAGTCGATCCGGCTGAGTTGCGTCGTCGTGTAGCGGCGGGTGAATGGGTGGTCGACCTTCGTTCGCGCGAGGTGTTCGCATCCGGTCACGTTCCCGGTGCAGTCAACTTCGACCTGGATGGTGCGTTCATCAACTATCTCGGCTGGATGGTTCCGTGGGGAACACCGATCACTCTGGTCGGAGCCACCACCGAACAGGTCGAGGCAGCGCAGCGTGAGTTGGTGCGTATCGGCATCGATCGTCCAGCGGGTCAAGCCGTGGGCGGTCCGCAGTTCTGGATGGAAGACGGCGAGCAGCCGGCCTACCTGCGCCGCGTCGATTTCGAGGAGATGGCCAAGGAGTGGAAGGCGAACCCAAACTCGGTGGTCATCGACACCCGTCAGATCCTCGAGTGGGAGTCCGGTCACGTGAAGGGTGCCAAGTTCATTCCCTTCTACGAGGTTCTCGACCGCATGGGTGAGTTGCCGCGTGACGTGGACGTGTACGTGTACTGCGGTTCGGGATACCGGGCGGCAGCGGTGGCTTCGGTGCTGCAGAACGCTGGATTCGACAACATCGTGCACGTGGATGACGACTTCGGAAACGCTGCCGCCTGTGGGCTGGAGATCGTGTCTGAAGAAGCGCCTACTCGCGAGCCTGGCTGGACCTGGCTTGCATCGCGCGCCACGGTGCGTGAGTTCACGCCCGGCGGCGTCGCGAGCAAGGCTGCATCCAAGTAGCAGATTGCTCGTGAGCGCATCGTTGCGTTCAACACACAACTGAATTTCGACGCTTCAACCCCCGACTCGTACCTATTCATCGCGTGGCTATGCCACGATACGAGTCGGGGGTTGTTTCGTAGTGGTGCATCAGGAAGGCTGCAGTTCAAAGTCGGTATCACAAGGTCAAGGTGAGGAGTGAAGGTGGCGAACGGCCCATCGGCGTGGCCTCGGACCCGGATCACCTACTCCCCGAAGGTATTCATTCCGCTGACCCAGTTGTGCAGAGATCGTTGCGGCTATTGCACCTTCGCCCAAGCCCCTCATCACCTTCCGGCGCCCTATTTGACGCTGGACGAGGTGGAGACCATTGCGACCCGCGGCGCTCAGGCGGGTTGTCACGAAGCGCTGTTCACCTTGGGGGAGTTCCCAGAGGATCGCTATCCGCAGGCTCGCAAGTGGTTGGACGAAAACGGCTTCGAATCCACGGTTGATTACCTCGTGGCTGCGTGTCAGCGGGTGCTCGACACCACGGGTCTGTTGCCGCACGCGAATGCTGGTGCGCTCGGACGCGAGGATCTGGCGCGACTGCGCATGGTTGCTCCGAGCCAAGGAATGATGATCGAGTCGTTGAACCCGGATCTTCCGGCTCATCGAGGTGCACCAGACAAGGACCCCGCACGACGACTGGCAACGCTGGAGTTCGCTGGCGAACTCTCTATTCCGTTCACAACCGGGATCCTCGTTGGTTTCGGGGAGACGAGAGCGGACCGGATCGAAGCACTCGAGGCGATTGCAGCGAGTCATGAGCGTCACGGCCACGTCCAGGAAGTGATCGTGCAGAACTTCGTACCCAAGCCAGGTACCACTATGCGCGATGCGCCGCCCTGCTCCATGGATGATCTGGTGGACGCGATCGAACTCGCCCGGGCAATCCTGCCGGCGAGCGTGCATCTTCAAGCCCCACCCAATTTGGTCGACGACATCACCCTTATCGTGGGCGCAGGTATCGATGACTTCGGTGGTGTCTCACCGATCACGGCCGATTACGTCAACCCCGAGCGCCCGTGGCCGTCTCTGGAGACCTTGCGCGAGGTCGCGCAGACTAGTGAGCGCGAACTCACGCCACGTTTGACGGTGTACCCGGAATATGTGCTCAAAGCAGCACGCTGGATCGACGAAGGCCTGCACTTTGCGGTGCTCGACCGAAGCGATGCTGAAGGTTTGGCGCGTGATGATCCCGGCGCGGTGTTCCCGGAGAAGTACCAGGACGCGGCGAATGTCGGTACCGGAGCCGAAGTTGTTCAGATCGGACGCCGATCAACTGCGTGGTATTCCGGAGCAGATCGCACACCCATGACCTTGATCCCCGGCCCTGTCCGCACAGTTGGAGCCGTTCGAGAGGTGCTGGACGGCGTGCGCGCCGGTCAGCGCGTGGATGCAGACGAGTTGGCGGTCTTGTTCGCGGCCCGCGGTCAAGAGGTCGCGGCAATCGCCGCAGTTGCCGACGAGTTGAGAGTCGCAGCCAACGGCGCGGCGGTCACGTACGTGCGAAACCGAAACATCAACTACACCAACGTGTGTACCTACAAGTGCACTTTCTGCGGCTTCTCGAAGGGTCCGCTATCGCTCAACCTGCGCGGCCGCCCCTATCTGCTGGACGACGATGAGATTGCCGCCCGCGTGGTGGAAGCAGCTTCACGCGGGGCAACCGAAGTGTGCCTGCAAGGAGGCATTCACCCGGATTTCGATGGCGACTACTACGTTCGGGTCACCAATGTGGTCAAAGCTGCGGTGCCGACCATGCACGTGCACGGATTCACCGCTCTGGAAGTTCTTGAAGGTTCACGCAGACTCGGTGAACCTCTGGAGTCTTATCTGCAACGGATGAAGGACGCCGGTTTGGCTTCCCTTCCAGGAACTGCAGCGGAGATCCTGCACGACGACATCCGAGCCATCTTGTGTCCAGACAAGGTGACCACTGACGAATGGTTGATGGTTCATGAGACAGCCCACGGGCTGGGTCTTCGCTCGAACATCACCATCATGTTCGGAAGTGTGGAACAGCCCGAGCACTGGATCGCCCACATACTTGCGACTCGAGCATTGCAAGAGAGAACCGGTGGGTTCACCGAGTTCATCCCGCTTCCGTTCGTTCACATGGCCTCACCTGTCTACCTGAAGCGTCGGGCGCGGCGAGGCCCTACCTGGCGCGAAGTGGTGTTGATGCATGCGATCGGCCGGATCGCCTACCGCGGACTGATCGACAATGTGCAAGCGTCCTGGGTGAAACTCGGGATCCCGGGCGTGCTCCAGTTGCTGCAGGCCGGAGTGAATGACGTGGGGGGCACGCTCATGGATGAGAACATCTCCCGTGCTGCCGGTGCTGCTCACGGGCAAGGGATGGACCCCTCCGAACTGGCCGGTCAGCTTGAAGCCATGGGTCGTACGCTGCAACAGCGAACCACCATTTACCAGCCGCTAGCCGATATGAATGGAGTTGCCGGATGAAGATCCGAGCTGTCCACTCTGCAGTTCACGAGACCATGAGCGAAGCTGGCTCGACTCTCGAAGCTCCCACTGTGGTTGCGACGTGCGCGGTTGTTGTCTCCAACCCGCTAGCCGGGCAGGGGCGCGTCGAGAATCTCGAGGAGCTCGAAGTGCTCGGGAGTGAATCGGCTGCATTCCTCGTAGAGCGCTCCTTGCGTGTTCTTGATGCGCTCGGCTTGAGCCCCGCGGACGTCCGTGGATATGGCAAGGGAGCAATCGTCGGCACAGACGGTGATCGCGAGCATTCGGCGGCCATCTTGCATCCACGTTTCGGGGCTCCGGTGCGTGCAGCGATAGGGGGAGGGGCCGACATCATTCCGGGGACCAAGAAGGTTGCCGGCCCTGGATCGCCGATCACGATGCCCATCGGGAACAAGGATGATCGATGGGTGTTCGACGACATGGATGCGGTGGATATCTGCGTTCCTGATGCACCGCACGCTGATGAGATCGTGATTGCTCTTGCGCTGTCATGTGGGGGACGTCCCGGCGCGCGCACTCAAAAACCCCAATAGCGCGAGCCGTAGTAGGAGGGACGTCATGTTCAAAGCCATGATTTTGCTGACCCGAAGGTCCGACATGTCTCATGAGCAGTTCGCACAATGGTGGCTCGTTGAGCATGCACCGCTGGCACGCCAGTTGCCGGGCGTTCGGGAGATCCGATTCAACGAAGTCACCGAGGGTGAGGGGATCGATGGCGTCGCGGAGTTATGGTTCGACGATCGCGCATCGTTCGATGCGGCCTACGCCACGGAAATCGGTAAGTCGGTAGCCCAAGATTCGCTCGATCACGTGGCGTCGCGGGTGCGGTTACTCGTAGACGAGAATCAGATCCTGCCGATCTGAGAAATGAGCAAGCAACCCGCCAGCTTCCTGGGAACACCCGCAACCGCTCCCGGGCCCCTTGGTCCGGACATGCTCCGAGCCTTTCGAACTATCCGGGGTAATCCCCTCGAGTACCTCCACACCGTTTGGCAGGCACACGGAGATATTGCTCAATTTCCCGTACCGCGTCCTCCGAGTTATCTCGTCAACAGTCTGAGTGGGGTTCGCCGCGTCCTGATCGATAACGCACGAAATTATGGGAAATCAACTATCCAGTACAAGGCGTTGTCCCTTGTGACAGGTGAGGGTTTGTTGACATCTGATGGTGACACCTGGCGCGGACAGCGGCGTGTCCTGCAGCCGGCCTTTCATCACAGTGCATTGGAGGACATCGGCAAGCATGTCAGTGCAGCAACGCGGCGAGTTGCGCAGCAGTGGCGTGACTTGCCGGAGGGCGCGGTGGTGGATGTCGACGCCTACATGATGAGTGCGGCGCTGGAAGTAGTGGCGGCTTCGCTGATGAGCACGGATCTGACGGGTAAGTCGAGCGATATCGCCGCCGCCACGCTGGACGCCCTCGAGGTGGTGGTAGCCCGGGCTCGGGTGCCGATCACCCCACCCGGTTGGCTTCCTACACCCGCTAATCGGGTGTTACGTAGATCGGTTGCCCGCCTGGATGCGGCAGTTGCGGACATGGTGGCGGCTCGTAGGTCAGAGCCTGGTGCGGATCTGCTGGGAATGCTGCTGTCGGTACGTGACGAGGTCGGCAGTCCGTTGGAGATCTCCGAGATACGAGATCAACTCGTCACTTTCATCGTCGCTGGACACGAGACGGTGGCAAGCGCACTCGGGTGGGCCTGGGGATTGATCGCGGCACACCCGAATGTGGGAGATCGCATTGCGGAAGAGGCAGATGCGGTGGCTCCGTCGCGGCCCTTGAGTTTCACTGATTATCGAGAACTGACCTACACCCGGGCAGTCATCGATGAGACGTTACGGCTCTATCCTCCTGCCTGGTTGGTCACTAGATCCGCCATCGACAGCGACGTCATTGACGATGTGTCGGTCCCAGCGGGTTCGCTCATCATCATGAGTCCATGGTTGCTGCACCGACATCCACAGTTGTGGGAGAGTCCCGAGGAGTTTCGACCCGAACGCTTCTTAAGTGGTGTGGAGCGCTTTGCACACATTCCCTTCGGTGCCGGTCCGCGACTGTGCATCGGACGAGACTTCTCTTACGTTGAGTCGGTGATGATGGTTGCCGAATTGGCCCGACGCTTCACCGTGCGACAGCCACCGGGGGTGGAGTTCCCCGAGGGCGATCCACTGGTCACCATTCGCCCCCGCGGAGGTATGCCGCTGATCGTGGAGTCTCGCTAGCGACTCCCTACCCGCCCTGAGTGATGTATTCCATGAGGGCGGCGCGCTCGGTTTCAAGCTCGTCCATCCGTACCTTGACGACGTCGCCGATCGACACCAAACCCACGAGCACGCCACCGTTGTCGATGACGGGGACGTGCCGGATGCGCTTCTCGGTCATCAGTCGAGTGAGGTCAGCAACTTCGAAGTCTGGATCGATGCTGACAACATCCTTTGTCATGATCGACTCGACTGCTGCGTTCACCACCGACGCATCGCTGGCCAGACCACGAACCACATCTCGTTCAGAGACGATGCCAACGACGGCACCGGAAGAGTCCTTGACAATCAATGCGCCAACGCGACGGGAGTTGAGCTCCGCGGCGAGCTCAGCTACGGTCCCCGTGGGTGCGATCGAGTGAACGTCGGTACCTTTAGTCGAAAGAATCTGCGATACATGCATGATCGACCTCCCTGGGTGCCACCACTAACTCCATGGTGAAGCCAGGTGGGCCTTCGCGGCTAGTGCCGAAGGAGATCTACGACGAGATTGTGAAGAACGGTGTTGGTGGTCAGCGCTGAGAACTCAGCCGTTGGATCTTTCCAGGGCGGAGGCGAACCGTCGAACGTGGTGATGCGCCCCCCGGCTGCCTCGATGATGGGGACCAGGGCTGCGACGTCGTGGATCTTCAACGCTGGTTCGGCCGCGATATCGATCACTCCCTCGGCCACCATGAGGTGGGACCAGAAGTCGCCGTACGCGCGTTGTCTCCACGTGCTGGTGAGCAACCGATCAAGGGAGGCTGTCGGCCAACCAATCGCGTCGGAATAGCTGAACGAAGCATCGGCGAGTTCGGCAACCTGACTGGCGTGCAGCGGATGTCGAGGGCTCCGTCCTCCCGGCGCGGTTGCATACGATCCTGAGGCCGGACCAGCCCACCATCGTCGACCGAGCGCCGGGGCGGACACAACACCGACAGTGATTGCAGCGCCTTCGCGTAGTGCGATCAGGGTTGCCCACACAGGGACGCCTCGAACGAAGTTCTTCGTCCCATCGATCGGGTCGATAATCCATTGGCGTTCACCATCTTGGCTGCCGTACTCCTCGCCATGAACGGCATCATCTGGACGGTGCGCTGCCAACAGTTCCCGAATCGCAGTTTCGACAGCGCGATCGGCGTCGCTGACCGGTGTCAAGTCCGGTTTGGTCTCCACCACCAAATCTGCCGACTGGAATCGGTCCATGGTGATGGCGTCGGCCGCGTCGGCCAACTGCAGCGCCAATGCAAGGTCGTCGATCGTCGCGTCCATGAGACCGAATCTAGAGCAGTTGTGCACACGATCTACGAAGGCGCTGCCCTAGGCTCTCAGCGTGAGTTCCCCGCTGGACACGATCTTCGGACTTCCCAGCCACGTGCTCATCGTGCACGCCACGGTGGTGTTGCTCCCGGTTGCGGCCATCGGAGCCATCGTGATCGTCTTGCGGCGCAGCCTTATTCATCGTTTGGGTTGGGTCACGGTTGTTGCTGCGGGCCTGGGTGCCGCCGCCGCATGGGTGAGTCGGTTCTCAGGAGCTGAACTAGCCTCCCGCGTTGGCAATCCACAGCCGCACGTTGACTACGGGCACGCGCTCCCACAGCACGCAACAGTGTTCTTTGTTCTTGTACTTGCCTATTGGCTGATCGCTCGAGGTGTTCCCGGCAATAGGTCGCGGCCGTGGTGGTTAGTGGCACTGGGTGTACTAGTGATCCTCGGGGCGATCGGTGTGGTGTGGTCCACTGTCATCACCGGTCATTCCGGTGCGGAAGCAACCTGGGGAGCCATCATCGAGAACACCCGGCCGGGGCAGATTCCACCGCAGTAGTCGGGATCAGTATTCGACTTGTGATCGACTCCGCAGAAGCCGACGCAAAGACGCCAAGCGCGCGGGGTTCATGGTCGGATTGGCGTCAAGTTCACAGTGCTGATCGTCGTGGGTGCACCCACGCGGGCACGCCTGCGCAGCGGCTTCGACATCCGCGAAGGCATGGATCACACGAGCTACGTCCACATGCGCCAGTCCGAAGGAGCGGATACCCGGGGTGTCGATGATGATTCCGCCCGTAGGTAGCGGTAGCGCGATCACGTTGGTCGACGTGTGTCGACCCTTGCCCGTCACAACGTTTACGCCGCCGGTGCTGCGTTCCGCCGTTGGAACAAGGGAGTTGACCAACGTTGACTTGCCGACCCCGGAATGGCCGACCAGGACCGTGGCATGGTCTGTCACGGCTGTGCGGATAGCAGGTGAGACCGCCTTGTCGTGTACTTCATAAATGGGTACGTCGAGAGGGCCGTAAAGGTCTACCAGCGGTTCGGCGGATGCGATGTCGGTCTTGGTGATGATCAGCATCGGGGTGATGCCAGCATCGAAGGCTGCCACGACAGCTCGGTCGATCAACCCGGGGCGTGGTTCGGGATCGGCCGCTGCCACCACGATCGCAAGCTGATCGGCGTTGGCGACAATCACGCGCTCTACTGGATCAACGTCATCGGCAGTGCGCCGCAAAGTTGTTTCTCGCGGTGCGCGGCGAATGATGCGCGCGAAGTCCTCGCGTTCGGCGCGGTCTATCAGCGTCTGCGGCGATAGGCCGACCACATCGACTTGATCTCCGACCACGATTCCTTTGCGGCCCAGTTCCCGCGCCTTGACGGCGTAGTGCTCGCTGCCATCGGGGGTAACGATGGTGAAGCGCCCGCGATCGACGGTGGTGACGGTGGCTGGGCTGGCATCTGAGAACTCCGGACGCTCCTTGGTCCGCCGTCGGCTCTTGCTGCGGCCAGGCCTGATCCGGACATCATCTTCGTCCAGTCGCGAGTGCGAACTCACTGAGTCACCCTCAGTTACCAACGATCGTGGTTGACCACAGGTGCGCGAAATTCGGCAGCGTCTTGGCTGTGGTGTCGATGTCCTCCACCAGGACACCCGGGACGCGCAGCCCGATGATGGCGCCGGTGGTGGCCATCCGATGGTCGTCGTACGTCCGAAAGCGACCTGCCGTGAGGGATGCCGGTCCAATGATTAGGCCGTCGTCGGTTTGCTGGATGTTCCCGCCGAGTGTCGAAATCTCGCGTTCGAGGGCAGCCAGTCGATCGGTCTCGTGGCCACGCAGGTGACCGATCCCGCGAAAAGTGCTGGTGCCCGATGCGAACACTGCGAGTGCGGCGAAGGTGGGAGCCGTCTCTCCTATGTCTGCCAAGTTCACGTCCACTGGGTCGAGCGAGTTGGGCGCCTGCACCACGAGTCCCTCCGGTGTGGTCTCGAAAGTGGCGCCAAAGGCTTCCAGGGTTCGCAGGACCGTACTGGTGGGCTGCAGGGACTCAATTGGCCAGCCTTCGATGGTTACTCGCCCGCCGGTGACCAGCGCGGCAGCGATAAAGGGCAGTGCGTTGGAAATATCCGGTTCGATCGTCCAATCGTGCGCACGCAGCTCGTGGGGATCGACGTGCCAAGTGAAGCGGTCGAATCCATCGATCGGAGGATCTGCCGTCGTTCGAACCGTGACTCCATGTGCGGCGAGCATGCGGATGGTCATCTCGATGTGCGGGGTACTCGGAAGGGTTCGACCTACGTGGTGGATGGTCGCGCCGGTTTCGAACCGGGCGGCTGACAGGAGCAGAGCTGTGACGAATTGACTCGAGCGCGATGCGTCGAGAACCACTTCGCCGCCAGGAATGTGCCCATGGCCAGTGACAAGGAATGGAAGCTTGCCGTTTCCGGCGTCGTCGACGTCGATACCGATATCGCGCATCGCCTCGATCAAGGTTGCCATCGGTCTGCGTCGCGCAGCCGAATCACCGTCGAACATGACCGGACCGTGGTTCAAGCCCGCAACAGGCGGCAAGAATCGCATCACTGTTCCGGCAAGACCTACATCAATCGTGGTGCCCTCGTCGGTGCGCAGATAGTGGGGCGTCACCTCGATATCCATCGACGCAGGTGATGAGTCGCGTTCGCGAACCCCGACTCCCAGAGTGGTCAAGGCAGCCACCATCAACTCGGTATCCCGCGAACGCAGTGCTCCGGAAACGACGCTCGGACCATCGCTGAGGGCAGCGAGGATGAGGGCTCTGTTCGTCAGTGATTTCGAGCCTGGAACGCGCACCCGTGCGTCGATCGGGTTAGTGCAATGGGGGGCCGTCCACCAGGACGGCTCTGTCTGCTGAGACGACCCGGATAACGACACTCCGTCAGGGTAGTCCGGGTCGCCTGCCCACCTTTCAGCCGCGTGAGGGGTCAGATCGTTCGCTCTATTGGAGAATGAGCGGGTGTGCGGACGTTATGCGGCATCCCGGGATGCAGTCGAGGTCGGTGGCCTGTTCCGTGCGGAGCAACTTCCGGATGTCGAATTGCCACCTCGCTATAACGTCGCTCCGACGGCGGAGTCCTACATCGTGCTCGATCACGACGGAACACGCGCGGTTGATATCGCTCGGTGGGGGCTGGTTCCCTCGTGGTCGAAGGATGCAAGCCGCGCCAGCCGAATGATCAATGCCCGCAGCGAGACCGTGGCGGAGAAGCCCGCCTACCGGTCTGCGTTCAAGCGCCGTCGTTGTCTGGTCCCGGTAGATGGCTATTACGAGTGGCAAGTCGCGGGCACGAGTGCTCCGAAGCAACCGTTCTTCATCCATGCTGAAAACGACACCCCACTCGCGCTGGCCGGACTGTACGAGGATTGGGATGGACCGAATGGGTCGATGCGGACCTTCACGATGCTCACCCAAGAACCGCCTTCTTGGTTGGGTCGTATTCATGACCGGATGCCGGTAATCGTTCAGTCCGATAGGTGGCAGCCATGGCTAAGCACGGAAACGTCCGAGGCTGACCTCGATGGTTTGCTGGCCGACATAACCCGCCACAGCGCGCAGGACTTGCAGGCATATCCGGTGGCCACCCTCGTCAATCGCGCATCCCACGAAGGCCCGCACCTCACCGAATCCATCGGTCCACCTGTCGCCGTAGGCTGATCGACGATGACCGAAGTGGTGAACGACCCGTTGCGCGCGGATGAGACGGCGGCTGCGGTGACCTCCCTAAGCAAGGCCGAACTCTCGGCCATCTTCGAAGCAGATGCACTTCCGTACCTTGACCAGTTGTACGGGACTGCATTGCGGATGACGCGCAACAGTACGGATGCGGAAGATCTCGTCCAGGAGACCTACGCGAAGGCCTTCGCCGCATTCGGCTCCTACGAGCAGGGCACGAATCTGCGCGCGTGGCTATTTCGCATCCTGCGCAATACCTTCATCAACTCCTACCGGAAAGCGCAGCGAACGCCTTTCTCGGACTCGGCGGAGGAACTGACCGACGGGCAACTGTTGGACATCGAGACGCGCGGTGCGGGCGGGGTCCGGTCGGCTGAGAGCGAGGCGCTCGAGAGGCTGGGGGACGACGACATCAACCAAGCGCTGGCCTCGCTTCCGGAGGACTTCCGGACGGCTGTGTACCTCGCCGATGTCGAGGGATTCAGCTACAAGGAAATCGCCGAAATCATGGATACGCCCGTGGGCACGGTCATGTCACGGGTGCACCGGGGAAGAAAGAGCCTTCGAAATTTGTTAACCGAATATGCGCAGGAGCGCGGACTGCTGTCGGCGGGAGGTGAGGACCAATGAGTTGCGGACAGCCCCACGCGACCCCCTGTACGGAAGTCATAGCTTCGCTCAGTGCGTACATCGACGGCGAGGTAGGCGCGAGTGAGTATCGACTCATTGCCATCCACATCACCGAATGTCCGCCCTGCGAGCGCGAAGAGCAGGCGCAACGGACGGTGAAGGCCCTGGTGGTGCGGGCCACCACCGTTTCTCGAGCACCTGGTTCGCTGCATGAGCGGATCAGAGTGCAGTTGGCCCCCGACCGACCGAACGCCGAGCAGTAGGCTCCGCGACCATGAGCCGCACCATCCACGCCGAAATGGTCGCCTCCGTGCACAGTGTGGCGGTGGCGGTAGGTGAGTCGATCGATGCTGGAGCCACGCTCGTGGTGCTCGAGTCGATGAAGATGGAAATCCCAGTGCTCGCGGAGGCTTCCGGCACTGTTCTTGAAGTACTCGTGGCGGTAGGGGATGTTGTGCAAGAAGGCGACGCACTTGTGTCGTTGTCGAGTTGATCCGTTACGAGGGCCGGCGAGGAACCTGACGTGAGCCCCACCATTACCGTGGGCCTTCACGGCACGGCGCAGATGGTCGTAACGTCCCAGGACACCGCGATCGCACTGCGAAGCGGAGATGTGCCGGTACTTGCAACGCCCCGCATAGTGGCGCTGGTGGAAGAAGCAACCTGTGAGGCGCTGCGAGGACATATCGACCCGCACCAGACAACCGTGGGGACTTCAGTCGACATTGCCCACCGCCGGCCCAGTCCGCTCGGCGCGCGCGTCATCGCCCATGCCGATGTGGTCTCAGTTGAGGGACAGCGCGTCGTCTTCGATGTGCGCGTCGATCACGAAACGGCTGCGGGCGAGGTGGTCCCGTCGATCGCGCGCGGGCAGATCACCCGAGTTGTCGTGGACCGAGATTCCTTCGCGGGTTAGTCAGACACCGGTCGTGGACCGCGGGTAAGCGATTTCCGGATCCGTCAGCACGTTCACCAGGTAGGGGCCCTGGTAGGCGCGGGCTCTATCCAGAGCCGCACCGATGTGATCGGCGTCCGTGACCGTTTCGCCTGCACCGCCGAGGGCGCGGACAACGTCGTCGTAACCCAGGGCCGGCAAATCGGCCACGACGTCATAGCCGTACAAAAATCGCATCGGATGACGTTCGAGGCCCCAACCGGAGTTGTTGCCGACGATCATCGTGACCGGCACGTTGTGGCGAACCAAAGACTCGACATCCATCAGGGAGAAACCCGCGGCGCCATCGCCCATAAGTAGCCAGGGGTGGGAATCGGGCCGGGCAACATGCGCTCCGAGTGCATAGCCGGGGCCAGTCCCTAGGCAACCGAACGGACCTGGGTCCAACCAGCACCCCGGCTGTTGCGGCTCGATGAAGCGTCCGGCGAAAGATACGAAATCCCCACCGTCGCCGATAACGATGTCGTCTGCGGCAAGTCGGGAGCGGATCTCGCCATAAATGCGCGCCGGATGGATCGGGCTTTGGCCCGAATGCAAAATCGCTTCGTCTGCGCGCCACGCTTGCTCGGCAACTTCGTGCAAAGTCTGCGACCACGATTGCCAGGAACGTGGGTTCACACCCATGGACTCGGCTTCTTCGAGTACGGCGGTGAGGGACGCACTGAGATCCGCGATCACGGTGATGGATTCGGGCACATGCGTTGCAACCTGGGTGGCGGAATCGACTAGGTGGATGACGGCGGCTGCGTCCTCCCCGCCGAATCGGCCGTAACCGAGTCGGAAGTCCAACGGGGCACCGACAACCACCACGAGATCGGCTTCCTTCAACGCCCGTGATCGTGCGCGGGTGACCAGCAGGGGGTTGTCGGGAGAGAGAACACCGCGCCCCATGCCGTTGGCGATAGTGGGTATCGGCAGGCGGTCTGTGAACTGCCGCACGGCTTCGATGGCATCACCCGCCCACACATCCGAGCCGACGATCAGCACCGGGTGCTCCGCCGCGGCGAGTGCCTCGACGACTCGATCGATCGGGCCGCTCACCTTCGTCGCCTCGCGGGGATCCGAACCACTCCGTGGGTGCGATGTTGCCGCTGCGGGCGTGAACAGGACGTCCATCGGGATATCGATGAAGACCGGCCCGCGGTGCGCGGCTGCAGCGAGTTCGAATGCTTGCGCAACGTCATCAGCGATCGCGGTCGGATCGTGGATGGTCCACGCCTTCTTGGTGACCGGTGCCAAAAGCGGAACGTGGTCCAGCTCTTGCAGCGCACCTGAGCCCCATCGATAGTTCGGTGCACGGCCTCCGATCAGGACAAGGGGACTGCCGTTCATCCATGCGCCGGTCACCGCGCTCATCGCGTTCGTCACTCCCGGGCCCGCCGTCACAGCGGCGAAGCCGGGAGTCCGACTGAGTTTTCCCACCGCTTCCGCTGCGAACACCGCCGTTTGTTCGTGTCGAACATCGATGAGGGGGAGACGTCCTTGTCGTTCGGCTTCTCGCGGGGTCGACGCAGCCTTGACCGCCTCGGATCCACCTACCGCCGCGTCGAAGAGGGGAAAAATGTGCGCGCCTGACAAGGTGAACAGAGCGCGGGCGCCATGGGTTACGGCAGCGTCCACGGCGTGGTGGCCGCCATGGCGCGGCGCGTCGACATGCTCTGCGGCCTGCTCAGCCGTCTGATCGCTGGTCTGCTCATCGGAGAGTGGAGCCGAATCGGTCATCGCGCCACGCTACTTTGTGTTCTGTGCCCATACCTGCACGTTTGGTCAAAGAGCGAACGGATCTGTCGGCAGAGGATCTCGAGCACTTGACCGCCGTTGTCGAAGACTGGTCGCTTCTCGCGGACCTATCCCTGTCCGACTTGGTCTTGTGGGTGCCTACGTGGAACGACGCCGGAGCCGTCGCCGTCGCGCATGTCCGGCCCACAACCGCGCCCACGAGCGTCCCCGAAGACGTCGTAGGCAAGTTTGCGCCGCGCGGTCGCCAGACAGCCATGGATCAAGCGGCGACTTTTGGTCGCACGGTTCTTTCGCGCGACCAGTTGACTCCGCTTGTTCCCGGGGGGTTGGAGGCGTATCCCATTCATCGTCCGGCTCCCGGACGGCGGTCGCCGGACGAAGAAGGCCACGCGGGTCGGGATCGAGATGTGATCGCCGTGGTGGTGCGGCACACCTCCACAGCGCCGCGAGTGGCCGGTCAGTTGGAAGACTTCTACCTGTCCACGGCAGATGCCCTCTTCTCGATGTTGGTCTCCGGTGCATTCCCGGTTGCGGAGACTGTGACCGGTGTGAGCGGGCGCCCGCGGGTCGGCGATGGAGCGGTGCGTTTGGACGCTGACGGGGCTG
>JAQCBM010000324.1 GCA_027729865.1 Actinomycetota bacterium | reverse complement strand
GGGCAGCGCCTCCGAGGACTCCGGCGCCGAGGACCGTGACGAACAAAACAGCGATGAGCATTGCCCGAGAGCGTTCGTTGTCCGCTTCGGTCGCTTCGTCAGCGAGGGCGGACGGCGGCACGAGGGTCTGACGGAACATAAGGCGATGGCTGCTGCTGCGACCGAGGGGTGGTCGTCTCTCAGGCTCGGCCTCTAACCCGCGCAAGTAGTGACCTCATAACTGTGACCAGGCGACTGGCAGGACGGTCGAGTCCTACGCGCAAGAGAACATGAAGCAACTTTCGCTTTGCTCGGTCACTGCGGCTTCCAGGACCGCCGAAGAGCAATGAGTCGATCGCCCGTTCCATTGACTGGTCTCTCTCAATTGCAGCAGGATGCACGAGGGGGAATTTCATCTCTCCATGCCTGACGGACGAGTACCAAGTCGGTGCGTGCGCTGTATGGGTCGCAGTTGAGTCAAAGCCGATGTTGCGCACCAGATTGATTGGCGGAGCGACGCTCAGACCTTCGTGTGCCCACATTGAAGCGACCCATCGGCTGTCCCAAGTATTTCGCCGGCCACGGATTGTGTAGTCAAACGTCTCGCGCCATTGAGATGCGGCGTCAGCATCGCCCCCACACATGTCTTCCAACCAATCCGAACGGCGAAACTTGGCCCAGTCGGACATCGCGTGGTCGTAGCGTTCCCAGGATGAGCGCCAAGTTGCCCATCCCCAAATCAGGCCTTGACGAACGAACGAGTATGTGTCGAGACGCGAGGGAGGCGTACTGAGGTGGTTGTTCCCGGAGATCATCATCACTCGCGGCTCCGATTCATATCTGGCAAGGAGTTCTCGGCAGAAGCGGTGGAATGAGTCAGACGGAACGCAATCATCCTCAAGGATGACTCCGTATTCCTCAGACTCAAAAAACCAGGTGATCGCTCTCGGGACGAAACGCTCGCACCCTTCGTTCGTCTCGCTAAAAAGTGTGTGACGAGCTTCGGGCTGGACAACCCCGGACACCGCCTCTCGGGTCGCGAGGCACAGGCTCTGATCAGATTGAACATGTGGCCGGGGGCCGTCCATGGCAACGTAAATTGGCGAGAAGCCCTGTCGGACTGCCGACACGGCAACTTCAGTTGCCTCAGCCGGTCGGTTGAACCCAATGATGAGAGCGGGAAGCGGATCGATAAATTGACCTTAATGCGAGGGGCCAAAGGTGCTCGGCGTTGATTCACGGTGTAGGCCAACAACCTCGGCACCGTTGGACGGTTCTCTCACTTGTGAGCGACAACGAATCCCGATGACATGAGAACCCTCCTGCTTTGTCCCACCTACAACCGAATCGACACCACTGTGCGCTTCATTGAGGCACTTGCGTCACAGCGCGTCGAATCCACCGTTTCGCTCATGGTCGTTGATGCCTCATCGCCCGATGGCACGGCGCAGCGCGTGTCAAGCATCAGGCCCACGGGCGCACTTGAAGGTATCCAAGTGCTTTCGGTTCCGCGACGGTATCTCTGGGCCCGAGCGATGAACGTTGCGATGAATGAAGCCGCTCGGCAACTTGACGCGCGGGACGCAGTGATCTTGATCAACGATGACGTCTATCCTGAGCAGGAGTCGATAGCCATTCTCCTAGAGGATCATCTAGGAAATGATCGAGCGATCGTGACGGCAACGAGGTCTCCCGAGGAGCCTAGTGGCGGGCGGCTGCGGATTGAGCGAGGTCACTACGGTTTGCTTGACGCTGATGTGTCAGCGACGACGTCGCATGTGGTTCCAATTAGCGTTGCACCGGGAAGGTTTACGGTTGTTCCGGCCTCGCTCATCTTGGAAGGTGAGCGGCTTCACTGTCGCCTGTTCCCACACCACTTCGCCGATCTCGACTTCACGGGTCGTATGAGGGCAAAGGGTACGAAGTGCCTACTATCGAAGAGGGCGAGATTTAGCGACACAACACCACCGAGTTCAGCGGCGTGGAGCGCGTCGGCACGGCGGCGATACTTCAGCCGAAAAAGCCCAGACCGCGCGGTTTCTGCAGTTGCTTTCTGGGCTCGTCATGCTGGCGTCACCGCTATCTGCTCACGCTTCCTCGGGCCGCAGGGACGCAACCGTTGAATTGTGGCGCACGATTGAGGATTGACGACTCGGTAAGTCCTCTGGTTGGAAATACCGGGGTTGGCACATGATCATCGCTCGGATTCAAGGTCGCATAGGCAACGAACTTTTTCAGGCATCGGCCCTTCACAATCGACTTGCGCGCGGTGAGCACCTTGTTCTGATTGGCCCCAAAGTTGCGCTGGACTCGCCTACTCTCGAAGGCCGAATCACCCGCGTTGGTTTTCGGCGAACGATAGTTATCGACGTCCTTACGCACCTCTTTCGGTTGGCCCGAGGTTTGCGATTGATCGGACGGATTGAGGCGGAAGAGTGTGACGGTCGTCTTATGCCCCGTGTCTCCCAGGGGATTCTTCCGATTCGATTCTCCTGCGAATCGTTCTTCCCGGATCCGGCGATCGTCTCGGGAGGGCCAACAGTTCGGCTTCCCGCCAGCGCTCAGGCGCACGCGCGATCGATACACGACAACGACCTAGGAGATATCAGAGTTGCGGTGCATGTGCGACGAGGCGACTACCTCCGATGGGGTCCCTATGGGCCAGCAGCACTTCCATGGGAGTACTACGAAGCAGCAATCCTCCGAATTCGGGGCCTCTTCAACTCCGGCACTTCGTTCCGTTTCCTATTTCTGTCAGACGACCTTGACTACGTCGCGAAGCAGACTCTCGGTAGGGACGATTGCATCGCAGTCGACTGCGAGGAGTCGGTCGCACTGGCGGTCATGGCGGCAAGTGATTACCTGGTCTTGTCTGCTAGCACCTTCTCATGGTGGGGGTCTGAACTCGCGCGTCGACGCAACCCGTCGCGGGTGGCGGTAGCACCGTTGTACTGGGCAGGGTGGCCTGGAGGATCCTGGTACCCCTTGCCGTTTGCGAGCGACCAGTCGCTGGAGTGGTTGTCTGCCCAGTCGAACGTGGAGGGGTAGTCGGCCGGTAGGGTCCACCGCGCGGGGACGTAGCTCAGTTGGCTAGAGCACCTGCTTTGCAAGCAGGGGGTCGTGGGTTCGAATCC
>JAQCBM010000323.1 GCA_027729865.1 Actinomycetota bacterium | reverse complement strand
CCCGCAACTCCCATTTGCGAATGCTCTCATTCGATCCAGAGCGCTCGGTAGCCGATGTGATCGACGAACTCGCCGGCACCCCCGGCATCGTGTCGATCGACCCCAACTATCGCTATGAGATCCGAGACACCCCCGACGATCCTGGCTATCCCGACTTTCTCTGGGGTCTCGACAGCGAACCCGGCGCCAATGCCGTCGGCGCCTGGGACGCCGGGTACACCGGATCACGCAGTGTGATCGTGGCGGTGATGGACAGCGGAATCGACATCACCCATCCCGACCTCGCCGCCAACATCTGGACCAACCCAGGTGAGACCGACCCCGACAACGGAATCGACGATGACGGCAACGACTACATCGACGATGTCAACGGTTGGGACTTTGCGGCTGATCCGTTGGGTGAGGACTACGCCACCGACGGGCCCAGCGTCTACGACAACTATGAGGTTGACCTCCACGGCACCCATGTCGCCGGAACGATCGGCGCGGTTGGCGACAACGGCATCGGTGTGGTCGGTGTCAACTGGCAGGTGACGATCCTTCCGCTCAAATTCTTCGGTGAGAACCAAGAGCGAAGTGGCAGCACGGACGCCATGATCGATGCCTTCGACTACGTGCTCGATCTCGTCGAAGCCGGGCACAACATCGTCGCCATCAACAACTCATGGGGACGCACCGGAAGCCCGAGCCAGACCGAGATCGACAAGATCAACGAACTCGGCGCTGCCGGCATCCTGTTTGTCGTCGCCGCTGGCAACGACGGCAACGACAACGACGTCACCGCCGACTACCCGTCTACTTACGTCTGCGACGGTGACGGGGCACGCGACTGGGATTGCATCATCTCGGTTACAGCTCACGATGTCACTGGCTCGATTCCCAACGACTGGAGTTATTTTGACTCCGATGACGGCGCGTGGGTGTCCGGCGGACCACACGTCGGCGCCTCCGTTGATCTATCGGCACCAGGTGTTGGCATTTATTCCACTTTCCCTGTCGACTACCCATCACAACCTGATTACCTGGCGCTAGACGGAACCTCGATGGCCGCACCTCATGTCACTGGCGCGATCGGCTTATGTGCCTCGGTCAATGACCGGCTCGATGGCCGGGCCATCCGGGCTGCATTGATGGCGAGCGTCAACCCCGACGCCGAACTCGCCACCCTCATCGACAGCGGCGGCATGCTCGATGTCGGTGCCATGCTCGACTTGTGCTCCACGGCGGAGAACACCGTGGCCGGAACCGTCGACGTCGACGTGAACGAGACACTCACCCAAGCAGAACTCGACATCGTGGTGTTCGGCTCCGATGTCTCGGGAGCCGATGTGATCGAAGCGACGGTCGCCCCCTATGTGGACGGTGTCTGTGGTGAGACCGTCCGATGGGCCTACAGCGCCTTCGCTGGCGACTACACCAGCGTCTCGGTTCGACTTCTCGATACACGGGCTCCATATTGCGTGCGTGCACGCGCCCACGGACTCGGCACCTCATCGGTCACCGAGTGGAGCAACACCGTCATCTGGACCACCCGAGCCGGATACGAGTGCGTGAGCGTCGACTTCGACCCAACCCTGCTCGAGGACGTCATCGCCGGAGAGGTGCTGGATCTCGACGACGATGACTCGGACAGCATCACCGTCGCCGGTGCCACCACCTACTTCGGTCAGACCCTTATCGACCTCACCCTCAACGTGGCATCGAACGGACTGCTGTCACTCAGCAATACCGGAGTGACCGAGTTGCTCACCGGCAACTACATCAATCCGCTTCCCTATCGGGGAGTGATCTGGCCGAGTGGGGTGATCGCACCCTGGCACACCGATCTCAACCCGAGGGCTGGCGATGGTGCCGTGTATCGACTCGTCAACGACGACACCATCCACGTCGCCTGGGTCGATGTACAACAGTTCGCCGACCCTCCCACCGATGAGACAGCCGCTGAGGCGGTCACCGTGCAAGCAGTGCTCAACCGATCCACCGGCGACGTGACACTCCAGTACGACACCGTGCGAAGCGTCGACAGCTCCGACCCATTCGACCCCAACGGCTGGGTGTATTCAGGAATCACCTCACCCGACAACACATCGAGCGCAGCGCTCCCGCTCGAACCTGCTGAACTCACCAGCCAGACCGCCATTAGGTGTACGTGGGCCGACACCGACGTTGCTGTGGTCAAGGTGGAGGTAGCCGGGACTGGCAGCGTCACCGGACTTGGTGAACTCGGACCATGCGGCACCGAGTGCAGTGCTTACCTGAACCGCGGTGAGCAGGTCACCCTCACCGCCACCCCAGCCACTGGTCAGGTGTTCACCGGATGGGACGGCGGGTGCGGCGGCCGATTTCCGACCTGCACCGTCGACACCAGCGACGGCAACGTGATCGTCAACGCCACCTTCGCCGACGCCGCTAGCTACCGCGCCGTCGACATAGCGATCACCGGACAAGGCAGCGTGACCCTCTCAGAGGGCGAGATCTGCGTGGTTGATTGTTCTGTGATGGCAGCGGTCGGCTCCACAGAAAGCATCACCGCTCGGGGCGACGACGACTGGGTGCTGACAGGTCTCGGCGGCGCCTGTTCTGGCCAGCCCAACCCATGCACCCTGACCGTCGACGACGATGCCGACGTTGATGTCACCTTCTCCGAACTCGTCGTGCTCACCATCAACCGACTCGGGGGTGGAGGCGGCACGGTGCGCGACATCGGCGGCGAGATCAGGTGCGTGAGTTCAGACCTTGAGTGTGTCTCGCCCGAACTGCCCACCACCTACCAATACGGACTGCAGGCCATCGCCGACGCCGATTCAAAATTCGTCGCGTGGTCATCGAACTGCCTTCCGTCCGATGACGATCCCGGGTTGTGTGCCGTGGCAATTACCGAGGACACTTCGGTCACAGCGTGGTTCAGTTCAACCCTGCCAACCACTGCTCCCTCCCCAGCTCTGGTCAGTGCGCTGCCGGAATCGAGTGAAATACTCTCCGCCAGTGAAGTCGGAACCGGCGAAACCGTCGTTGTTAACGTGCCGGGTGGCACTTTTGCTCCGTACGAGCGAGTCGTGATCACTCTGCACTCTGAGCCTGTCGAGGTCGCTGACCTACATGCAGCCTTAGACGGGTCG
>JAQCBM010000322.1 GCA_027729865.1 Actinomycetota bacterium | reverse complement strand
CCCCGCTGTCTTCGACCACAACGACGACGACGTCAACGCGCGCAACGAATCAGATAGTGCGCCGTTCGTGCCGAAGTCGATCGTGGTCGATAACGCGTTCGACTGGGGCGATGACTCATTGCCGCAAACCCCCTGGCACGACACCGTCATCTACGAAACCCACGTTCGAGGCCTCACCAAGTTGCACCCCTCGGTTCCGAACGACGCACGTGGCACGTACGCCGGAGCAGGACACCCAGCAGTGATCGAGCACCTGGTGAAACTCGGGGTCACCACCGTCGAATTCCTACCTGTGCACCATTTCGTCTCCGAAATTCATCTGATGCGCAACGGACTCACCAACTATTGGGGATACAACACCGTGGGTTTCTTCGCCCCGTACGGGAAGTACTCATCCTCGGGATCGCGTGGTGAACAGGTACGCGAGTTCAAGGAGATGGTCAAGGCTTATCACGCAGCGGGCTTGGAAGTGGTCATCGATGTGGTCTACAACCACACCGCTGAAGGCGGACTCGACGGCCCCACCTTGTCGTTTCGTGGCATCGGCAACGACGACTACTACTACCTCACCGACGATGGTGCGGACTACGTGGACTACACCGGGTGCGGCAACACTCTCGACGCATCACATCCACACGTCCTCCAGATGATCTTGGACTCACTTCGCTACTGGGCGACCGAGATGCACGTGGATGGATTCCGCTTCGATTTGACTTCAACGCTCGCCCGTTCTTTGCACGATGTGGACATGCTGGGCAGCTTCATGTCCGCGATCCAACAAGATCCGGTCCTACGAAGACTCAAGTTGATCGCCGAGCCATGGGATGTGGGACCGGGCGGTTATCAGGTTGGGGAGTTCCCGGTCCTGTGGGCCGAATGGAACGACCGCTTCCGGGACACCACACGTTCCTACTGGCGTGGTTCCTCGACGTTGGCCGACCTCGGCTGGCGATTGACCGGCTCTGCCGATCTCTACGCCCCGGAGGGTCGTCGCCCGTTCTCCAGCATCAACTTCGTCACGGCACACGACGGTTTCACACTGCGCGATCTCGTCAGCTACGAACACAAGCACAACGAGGCAAACCTCGAAGACAACCGCGACGGCAACGACAACAACATCTCCGCGAACTACGGGGTGGAGGGTGAAACCCACGATCCAGAGATCAATGCAGTCCGCCACCGACAGATGCGCAACCTATTGACTACCTGCGCGCTCGCATCCGGTGTTCCGATGATCTCCGGTGGCGATGAATTCGGCCGGACGCAAAGCGGGAACAACAACGCTTACTGTCAGGACAATGAGATCAGCTGGTACGACTGGGACTGGCAACCATGGCAACGCGAACTAGTCGATTTCACAGCGTCGCTCATCCACTTCCGTAAGCGAAACCCTGCCTTTCGTCGGCAACATTTCTTCGCCGACATCTCATCGGATTCCGAACGGGACGTGCTGTGGTGGCATCCAGGCGGGCGCGAACTCCATCAAGATGACTGGAACGATCCGGATCAACGATGCCTGGGAATGGTCATCGCCAACGACGCAAACACCGAGCACTCGCCCAGGTTCCTCGTCGCCATGAACGCACACGACCATGCGGTCGATTTCCGGCTTCCCGAAGCACTCAGCTCGGCGCGGATCGTGCTTCACACGTGCGACGTCGCACCTGTCTCCGAGCACGGCGTCATCCACCTACCGTCTCGCAGCACCGCAGTTCTGGCCACCGAATAGTCCAGGCCATGGGGCCCGCGTGAGGGAATAGAGTCGGTCATATGGAGTTCCGCCACCTTGGCCACAGCGGCCTGAAGATCAGCGCGATCACGTATGGCAACTGGATCCCCCACGGGTCCCAGGTTGACGATGCCACTGCGCACGCGACCATTCATGCGGCTCTCGATGCCGGCATCACCACGTTCGATACGGCGGATGTCTATGCCGGCACCCGAGCCGAGGAAGTTATGGGTGCGGCGCTACGAGGTCAACGCCGCGAAGGTTTAGAGATCTTCACCAAGGTCTACTGGCCGACCGGGCCAGGAGTGAACGACCGCGGTCTGTCGCGCAAACACATCATGGAATCGTGTGAGAACTCGCTTCGGCGCCTGCAGACGGACTATGTGGACCTCTACCAAGCCCACCGCTTCGATTACGAAACCCCACTCGAGGAAACGCTGCGCGCCTTCGATGACCTCGTTCGCCAGGGCAAGGTCTTGTACGTCGGAGTCTCGGAGTGGAAAGCCGAGCAGATTCGCGAGGCGGTACGCATTGCCACGGAGATGGGCTTCGATCGGATCATCAGCAATCAGCCGCAGTACTCGATGCTCTACCGCGTGATCGAAGCCGATGTTGTCCCCACCTGCGAGGAGTTGGGCGTCAGCCAAATCGTCTGGTCGCCCATGGCGCAGGGTGTTCTCACCGGCAAGTATCTGCCCGGGCAGCAGCCGCCTTCCGGGTCACGCGCTTCCGGTGGCGAGGGTGCGCAGATGATCGAGCGGTGGATGCGCGACGACGTCCTGCAAGCCGTTCAGCGACTCGTGCCCATCGCGCAGGACATGAACCTGACGCTGTCACAACTGGCTATCGCCTGGGTGCTGCGCAACCCGAATGTGGCGGCCGCCATCATCGGAGCATCCCGCCCCGAACAGATCGATGAGAACGTCAAGGCCGCAGGCGTGGCCTTGCCCGACGACGTCATGAGCGCCATCGACTACGCCCTCGGCGACCTCGTCATCACCGATCCTGCGCTGACCGAATCGCCCAACCCGAGGCCGTAGTAGATCCCGGAACAAAGGAGCACATCATGGGATGGACCTGGAGATACGAGACCGCAGACGGAACTCTCGTCCGGCCAGCCGCTGGCACCGATGAAGCCTTCGGCAATCAAGCAGACGCCGAATCCTGGTTGGGTGAGGCCTTCCGCGTGCTGCTCGACCAGGGCGTGGATCAGGTGACCTTGCTGGAGGACGGCAACCCGGCCTACACGATGGGCCTGCACCCGGCCGAATAGTTCTAGTTTCAACCAGCACCGATAACGCGCGGTGCTTTGACACCGGGAGCCTTCCCGTGGTCGGATTCGCATCACAACTGAATGCACGCGCTCGACGTCCAGGGGAAGCCGGTGAAAATC
>JAQCBM010000321.1 GCA_027729865.1 Actinomycetota bacterium | reverse complement strand
GGCGCCTTCTTGGCGGGCGCCTTCTTGGTCGTGGAAGTTTCCTCGGCGGCAGGCGCCGCCTCGTCCTTCGTTTCAGCCTTGGGCGCCGCCTTGGGCGCCGGCTTCGCAGCTGCCTTCACCTTGGGAGCCGGAGCAACCTCAACACCGTCCGAGACGATCACGGTGATGTGGCTCGTGCGCTTGCCCACTCGGAAAGCGCGACCCTGGGCCCGAGGGCGGATGCGCTTGAGCGTGGGGCCCTCGTCGACGAAGGCCTGCGCAACAACGAGCCCACGGGCGTCCATCGCGTGATTGTTCGTCGCGTTGGCGATCGCGCTCGCGAGAACCTTGCCCACCGGCTCGCTCGCTGCTTGCGGCGCGAACCTCAGCACGTCCTGCGCATCGGAGGCCTGCATCCCACGGATGAGGTCGATGACGCGGCGCGCCTTCATGGGCGTGACGCGGACGTACCGCGCTTGGGCCCTGGCTTCCATTGATCTTCCCCTTGCTCGTCTACTGCTTATCGATGAGTTGGTCGTGTGCGCTTTAGCGGCGCTTGGCCTTGCGGTCGTCCTTGACGTGGCCCTTGAAGGTGCGGGTGGGCGCAAACTCGCCGAGCTTGTGTCCCACCATGTTCTCGGACACGAACACCGGAACATGCTTGCGACCGTCGTGCACCGCAATGGTGTGACCGAGCATGACCGGCACGATCATCGAACGACGCGACCAGGTCTTGATCACGGCCTTCGAACCACTCTCGTTCTGCGCTTCCACCTTCTTGAGCAGGTGGTCGTCGACGAACGGACCCTTCTTCAAACTGCGTGGCATGTCGAATTCCCCTAGCGCTTCTTGCCGGTCTTGCGGCGACGGACGATGAATTTGTCGCTGGCCTTCTTGGCCTTGCGGGTACGACCTTCGGGACGGCCGGCGGGGTTGACCGGGTGCCGACCACCGGAGGTCTTGCCCTCACCACCACCGTGCGGGTGGTCGACCGGGTTCATGGCCACACCGCGGACGGTCGGGCGCTTGCCCTTCCAACGCATACGGCCGGCCTTGCCCCAGTTGATGTTGGATTGCTCGGCGTTGCCCACCTCGCCAACCGTGGCACGTGAGCGCAGATCGACGTTACGGATTTCCCCCGACGGCATGCGCAGTTGCGCGTAGGGGCCGTCCTTCGCCACGAGCTGGACGCTCGCGCCCGCGGACCGTGCGATCTTGGCGCCACCACCGGGCTTGATCTCGACGGCGTGGATGACGGTACCGACCGGGATGTTGCGCAAAGGCAGGTTGTTGCCGGGCTTGATGTCCGCGCCGGGGCCTGTCTCGACTCGATCGCCCTGCTTGAGCTTGTCTGGCGCGATGATGTAGCGCTTCTCGCCGTCGGCGAAGTGAAGCAACGCGATGCGAGCCGTGCGGTTGGGGTCGTACTCGATGTGCGCAACCTTGGCCGGCACGCCGTCTTTGTCTGCACGCTTGAAGTCGATGAGGCGGTAGGCGCGCTTGTGGCCACCACCCTTGTGACGCGTGGTGATCTTGCCCGAGTTGTTGCGACCGCCGGACTTTGACAGCGGGCGCAGCAAGGACTTCTCGGGCTCCGACCGCGTGATCTCAACGAAATCGGCAACGCTCGAGCCACGACGACCGGGGGTCGTGGGCTTGTACCTACGGATTGCCATGGTGTGTCCGTTCCTTTACGTTGCGTCTCTCGCCGGTCAGGAGACCGGCCCTCCGAAGATGTCAATGCGATCGCCCGCGGCGACAGTCACGATTGCGCGCTTGGTGGAGGCGCGGCGTCCCCAGCCTTGACGGGTGCGCACACGCTTGCCCTCGCGGTTGTTGGTATTCACACCCGTGACCTTCACTCCGAAGACCTGCTCGACGGCGAGCTTGATCTGCGTCTTGTTGGCGTCGGGAGCCACGATGAAGGTGTACTTGTTCTCATCGAGCAAGCCGTAACTCTTTTCCGAGATCACCGGTGAAATCAGGACGTCTCGTGGATCGGCGATTCTCATGCCGACACCTCACTTTCGGTTGCTACGGCTTTGGCGCCCTTACCGGCAACCGGGCCAGCTACGAACGCGGAGAAAGCAGCCTCGGTGAACACAACACGGTCGTTGACCAGAACGTCGTAAGTGTTCAGTTGATCCGGTGCGACGACCATCACGTGAGGAAGGTTGCGCAGGCTCAGCCACGAGGACTCTTCGTCGCGGGTCACCACGGCCAAACAGTCGCCCTCAGCACCGACTGCTGCCAGGGCAGCGATTGCTGCCTTGGTGGACGGGGCATCATCGGCACTGAACGTGGTGATGACGTGAATCCGCCCGTCGCGCGCACGGTCCGACAAGGCGCCCCGCAGTGCGGCAGCCTTCATCTTCTTGGGGGTGCGCTGGGTGTAGTCACGCGGCGTGGGGCCGTGAACGATGCCACCACCAGCGAACTGAGGTGCGCAAATCGATCCCTGGCGGGCCCGACCGGTGCCCTTTTGCTTGTAGGGCTTGCGACCGCCACCGCTGACCTCAGCGCGGGTCTTGGTGTCGTGCGTGCCCTGACGAGCAGCCGCCAACTGTGCAACGACTACCTGATGAATCAGCGGGACGTTGACCTGAACGTCGAAAACCTCTGCGGGCAGGTCGACCGAGCCCGACTTCTTGCCGGCAGGATCGAGAACTTCGAGCGAGCTCATGCCGAGACCTCCTTCACCGCGTCCTTGACAGCGGTGGTGATCATGACCAGGCCACCCTTGGGGCCAGGAACGGCGCCCTTGACCAGCAGCAGACCCTTCTCGGTGTCCACTCCTGCGACCTTGAGGTTCTGCGTGGTCTGACGATCGCTGCCCATCCGGCCGGCCATCCGCAGACCCTTGAACACACGACCGGGGGTGGCGCAGCCTCCGATGGAACCGGGCGAGCGGTGCTTGCGCTGGACGCCGTGCGAGGCGCGCAGGCCAGCGAAGCCGTGTCGCTTCATGACGCCAGCGAAGCCCTTGCCCTTGGTTGTGCCGATGACATCCACCCGCTGGCCAACCTCGAAGATGTCCGGTCCGAGTTCCTGACCGACCGTGTACTCCGATGCATCGGCGGTACGAAGTTCAACGAGGTGACGGCGGGGAGTGACTCCGGCCTTCGCGAAGTGGCCCGACATCGGCT
>JAQCBM010000320.1 GCA_027729865.1 Actinomycetota bacterium | reverse complement strand
CCCGCTAAGCGAGAGCATTCCCCCGAGCACCAACATGGCCAAAGTGATGAACGTGAGTTCGATGCCGAACAGGCTTGCCTGGACCACCCGGTTGGTCAGAGCGAACAGGCCACCAGCAACGCCGGCGACGACCCCGGACAAGGCGAACGCGATGGTCCGCTGGGTGACGATATTGATTCCGGAGGCAGCCGCAGCGATTCCATCCTCACGTGCGGCGCGGAGCAGGCGCGCCGGACGCGTCCGCTGGAAAAGCCAGGCAACCACAATTGTTGCCATCGCGAGCAGCATGGTGGTCTGCAGATCGAGCACTTGGGGGATGCCCACCATAGATTGACCACTGCGTGGCCCGATGCTCGACCAGTAAGTCAAGACCTGCCCCACAACTAGCAATAGGGCGAAAGTGGCGATGCCGGCCTGCAGGCCGTTAAGGCGCATCAACACTGGACCAACGAGCACGGCCAGCAGACCGCCCACTAATCCGCCGATCAGTACCGCGATGAGCCAGGGGGCCTGCACATCGAACAAGAACGGGAACATGTCCGACAGCAGGTTGCGTTTCAACGTTGGCTCGATGGTCAACAGACCTACCGTCCAGGCACCAAGGGCCACAAACGCCACGTGGCCAAAACTGAGGACGCCGGACGTGCCGATGAACATGTACAGAGCGACGACTATCACGAGGTTGACGAGTGCGTATTGCATCTGCACCTGGACGCTCTCGCCGAGAAAACTATTGACCAACGTGACGAGGTAGACCAAGAGCAGAAGACTGACCAGCGACCACAAAGGTGCGAGGCGCCAACGGAGATTCCTCTCGGTCATGTGCGCACCGTCCCGCCGCGGACCAGAGGGCATGAGGGTCGGATGATCAACACGATGATGACGAGTAGGAACACGAAGGCATCCTTGAAGTTGCTCATATCCGAGGGCAGCCAACTCGCCAACATCGACGTGGCGAAGCCGACCAGGAAACCTCCGGCCAGGGCTCCGTAAATCTTGTCGATACCACCGATCACCGCACCGATGAGCGCAAGAACGACGATGGGGATGCCGAAGGTGGGCCCCACGGCACCGGTCTTGACGGTGCTGACGAATGCAACCGCAGCAGCCAGTACCCCGCTCAGCACGAAACTCAAGCCGATGACCCGGCTGGCTGGAATACCTACCAGCCGCGCCGTCCTGAAGTCTGCGGCTGCAGCCTGCAATTGCAGACCCCAGATCGACTTGTTCAGGAACTGGATAAGCCCAAACAGCAGAAGGCCCGCGATCAAAATGGTGGCGACCGACAGCATCTGCACTCGGATGCCGCCGAGGCTGATCGATCGGGCGAGTTCGGGCGCCACCGGCGCTGTTTGCACATTGTTCGTGAATAGCAGTTCGTACACGCGCTGCAGCAAGAAACTTAGGGCGAAACTGGCTACCAGCAGCGTGGCTGGGGTCGCGGTCCGCATCCGCGAGAACACTCCCACCTCCATGAGCAACGACAAGACGATGCCGATGATGAGGGCGATCGGAATAGCGACGTACCACCCCAACTGCCAGGTGAAGATGATGGAGTAGGCAGAGGCGGTGATGATCTCGCCTTGGGCGAAGTTCGCGAGCCGAATCACGCCAAACACCAGGCCGATCGCCAAGGCGGCCAGGCCGAGGGTCGCACCAGAGGAAAGCGCATCGACTAAGGATTGAATGAGTTGATTCATCCGAAGTACGCCTTCGTCAACTTGTCCACGTTGTGCGCGTCTTCGGGCTGCAGGGTGAGGGTGATCTCTCCGTCGTGCAAGACGTATGTGCGTTCGCAGAAGGCCACGGTGAACTCAGCTCGCTGCTCGACCACCAGCACCGCCTTACCCGCCTGGCGAATCGCCGACAGTGCATCGAAGACCGAATCGACCGCGGTCGGGGATAGCCCCAAACTCGGTTCGTCCAGCATCAAGATGTCGGGGTCGGCCATCAGGGCGCGCCCGATTGCCAGTTGTTGCTGCTGGCCTCCGGAAAGCAGGCCCGCCTGGCGATCGGCGAATTCACCAAGGATCGGGAAGAGCTCCAACACGTACGCCAGGGTGTCGTCGTATCCGTCCTTCGATCGGCGCCCCACTCCGCCAAGGCGCAAGTTGTCGCGAACGCTCAGCGCACCGAAGATGTGCCGGCCTTCGGGAACAAGGCTCACACCGCGTCGTACGACCTTTTCCGGGGATAGGCCCCCAACGTCCTGTCCGTTGACCTCAACCGTTCCCTGTCGTGTAACGGCTCCCATGATCCCCAGGAGTGTCGAGGACTTGCCTGCACCGTTGGGGCCGATGAGTCCAATCGCGTGACCAGCAGGCACGTCGAAACTGATCCCACGGACCGCGGGCACACCGGAGTAGTCCACGGCAAGGTCGCTCACGATCAGACCGATATCACCGGTGAGCACTACCGCTCCTTCCCAGGTACGCCTCGGCGAGTTCGTCGCTTGCGCGAACCTCGTCGGGCGTGCCTTCCAGAAGCGTGCGTCCTTCCACAAGCACATGAATTCGATCGCACACATTCAAGATCAGGCGTACGTTGTGATCGATGAGCAAAACTCCGAGTCCCCGATCTCGGAGGTGTCGGATGTTGTCGGCGAACTCCCCGATCTCACCCTCGTTCAAGCCCGCGGCCGGCTCGTCAAGCAAGACGTAGCGCGGTTCGGTCGCGAGCGCTCGAGCCACCCCTACTCGACGCTCCACTCCGTGGGGCAACGAGCCAGCCGAATCGTCTGCGCGGTCAACCAAATTGAACTCTTCGAGCAGCCCGTCTGTGCGCGTTAACGCTTCCTTGCGCGAACATCCGGTGCCGATGGCCGTGACCTCGATGTTCTCGCGAACAGTCAAACCAGAAAACAGGTGTCCATGCTGAAAGGTGCGTGCCAGACCTTCGCGGGCACGCACGAACGACTTCGCTCGCGTGATGTCATCACCGTCGAGGGTGACCGACCCCGAATCGGGAATGTCGTACCCGCTGATGATGTTCACCAGAGTTGACTTACCAGCACCATTGGGGCCTATCAGGCCGAAAACTTCACCTGGCACAACGTGAAGGCTGACACCCGAAAGAGCCTGAACACCGGCGAAGGAACGGGTCACCCCGGTCACACGAAGTTCGTGTG
>JAQCBM010000012.1 GCA_027729865.1 Actinomycetota bacterium | reverse complement strand
CGCTAGAAAGCGATCTGTTTCATCAGCGCGACTGAGTAGGTTCGCGCGGGCTTCATCGGACGCACGCTGCCGCATCCGAAGCAACTGCGTATCGGCCTGGGCCTGCGCCACGAGCCCGCGGGTGAGCACGAAAGCAATGCCAACGCGACCTCCGGTGTGGCGCCCGACCAAAGTTCTTAAAATGCCAGGAGGTCAGGAGTTGCGGGAAGCATTGGGGCCGGGAGTAACTGCAATTGCAGGTCCGCTGAGACCTTTAGCCAATTCATGGGAAGTAAGTTTCTTGCGTCCACTAATCGGATCAATAACCTCCCACGACTGACCGGAACGCGCGGAGATAACCACCGCGTGGCCTCCTGACCAGAGCGCGATCACGGGCAGGGGTATATCGAGTTGCGACTGGTCAAGTACCAGGGATCGCGCATCAACAGATTCGGCCGTGAAGCCGTAGTACTCAGCCGCAGATGACAGTTCGGCCAAGTCAACTCCCTGTCTACTTGGTCCGCAGACATGTCGAAGTTCCTCTTGTCCCACGTGTGTACCAGCGGAGGCCATGGCCATGCGCAGGCAGGTGATTCCCATCTCCGTAGGTGCTTGAGCAAGATGGACAGGGGTCTTCATGAAGTACCGAAGAGGATCGGTAAGGGAGCTTTGTTACCGGTAATGATCTGACCACGCCACGGTGTGCCTGCAACGAGTGAGTACTCCGGTCCCGAGCCAATTGTCTATGCAAGTCTGGAAGGGTTGCGATCGTCGCTGTTCAATTCAATTTGAACTTCAATGAGAGGTTCTTCGACAGTCTCAAGTGATTGGTAACCAGCGACACTTCCCACCAGTTGCTGTACTCGAGAGATACTCATGGGAGCTTCTGCGACCGAGGAGACGACACCCGTGATGTAGCCGTACTGGCCTGCCGGAATCGAGTCAGGTGAAATATTTGCCTCTTCGCCTGCAATCACACCAGAGATGGAAGATGCTGGAACGAGTGCAATTGCCACAAGGTTTTCGTTTACGCGCTGGATAGTTGCGATCCCGGACCCGGATCGACTGAAACCCCCGTCCTGGGTGGCTACTTCGATGACCGTTCCTGCCACAGGCGTTCGAACACGAACTTCCCGGCCATATTCGTCTAAGAGGATCGCCAGAGTGTTCCCGGCCTCCACGACTGTTCCGACAGAAACAAAAACAACTTTCACCGTGCCATCAATTCCTGCTCCCACTTCCAGTGGTCCACTGACCGTTGAAATCACGCCTTGGGCACTGGTGAAGATCGGGGGCCTGGCAAATACTCCCTATGAAAGGAATCCCAGGATGAGAGCGACAGTTCCCAGGAGGACGATCCACATTCGGGGGTTGCCAAAACAATTACTTCGTCAAGTCTTTGAATTGGTGAAACCACGGAAGAATCGTCAGCAAGGTGTTCCACGAAGCCAGAATAGTTAATTGTATTGGAGAGAACCACAGGCTTTTTCGCAAGAGCGCTTACTGGTTCTTAATCGCAAAAGGTAGGTGTGATCGCCGGTGTGTTGCAAATTGAGAAGCAATTCAGTCCGCGCAAGAACGAAGCGACTGTAAACATGTGGTGCTGGATCTATGCGAAGCCCTACTCACTCTCACTCAGGTGGTGCGGGAACACCCGGTAGGTAACCCAGTGGGTGACCCAGTCAGGCGCCCCAACCTGAAGTTTGTACTCGTTGATTGGATCGCCGTCATCAGGAATCCAAGAGAGGATCGTTGAACCTTCTCCAAGGTGAATGTCACTAACTGTTGACCATGCTGCCAGGCGAAGGAATGACCTTCTGCGAGGGTCGTCTGCGTGCAATGCTTTGTCATGGGTCACTGCGCGAAATGTCACCGTGGTCGGACTCAGCCGGATGACGGGAATGCAACCGCGCACCTGATCGTTGACATGCAGTACAAACGAATCTGCTGGTTCAATGTGCGGATCTTGGAATGCTGCAAGCACTCGCGGATCAAGGTCAGGTAATTCCTCAAGGGATACTTCCGTTAGTCCGCGGGTCAACCGGGCATCACGTGGGAGTGAAAGGCGGCGGCGCTGGGTATTCGTGGGAAAGATGGTGCCTTCCCACCCGAGTGCCGCTCCAGTGGTGCCGGTTAATTGCGCCAGAGTTTGATCGGGTGTGCTGCCTTCGGCAACGTGGACGAAGAGCTCAGGGGCGTTGAGGTCAGCCATTAGTTGCATACGCTCGGTGAGGGTGGTGATTACGGAGTCACGGTCTGCGGCCCGGCCTCGGGCAGGGAGCATTAGATTGCTGCGACTCATTCCACTGTCGGTGTTGTGCTGTTTTGTCATGTGGCCCAGCCTCCTCGCAGTTTCGATGACCTTGATCTTGTGCGTCCTTGTTTGGCGCACCTCCTGTGGAAAATTGGTGGTGGATTGAGGGTCTTTACAGTAACGACACCTCTGTCTGAGATGTCTAGTTTGGGCCTCGCCGTTAATGGAGAAGGGGTTTGGTCTGTCGCAGGGTGATGTGAGTAATCCGATGGAGCTTGTTAATGGTGTGTGCCAGTGCTGCTAGTGATGCGGGTTTGAATGCGCGTTTATAGGCTGTTCCGCGGTTCAGGCTCTGGTTCCTAGACCACTTGGCGCTGGACTAGGTCTGCGAAGTGACCGGGTTGTGACACGAGTTCTTCAAAGGTTCCTTGTTGGGCGACTCGGCCGTCCGCGATCACAATGATTCGGTCGGCGCCTTGTATTGTTGTAAGTCGGTGCGCGATCACGATTCGGGTTAACCGTAGGTTTTCAAGGTGATCAACGATCGTTCCTTGAGTGACATTGTCCAGAGCGCTAGTAGCTTCATCAAGAATCAGCATGCGTGGGTTGCTCGCTAAAGCCCGAGCGAGAAGAATCCGTTGGCGTTGACCGCCAGACACAGTGCCGCCACCATCAACGACAGGTGTGTCTAGGCCCATGCCCATGGCGCGTACTTCTTCTGCAACACATGCCCACTCGAGTGCCTGCCAAATCTCTTTGCTCGTGAGGCCACGGCCCATGTCGACATTGTCGCGAATAGGACCGGGGAGAAGTTTCGAGGATTGGAGCACACTTCCGACCTGTCTCCGGAATGAGGGGAGATCGAGAAAAGCCAAGTCCTGGCCGTCAAGTGTCACAACTCCAGACTCCTGTTCTTCCAAGCCCAGCAGTATTCGCATGAGTGTGGTCTTGCCACAGCCGGAAGGGCCGACAATTGCCACCTGTTCACCAGGGCTAATGCTGAAACTCACACCGTCAAGGACCGGCCGTGACCCGGGTTCGTAACGGAAAACAATGTCGCTAAAGGTGACCCCGCCGCTGATCCGGCCTGGGTCATCACCGTCACCGCCGCCTTCGGGAATTGCTGCCAGTACGGGTTCCACCTTGCTGATCAAGGCACGGCCATTAAACAGGGCACTGGCAGAGAATGCTGTTACAGCCAAGGTGGTCGTTGCGATGGCGAGGGCTGCTTGTGCTGTGACGAAGTCACCGAATGTTGCACCGGTTGCACCGGCGACAGCCACGATCATAATGAGCCCGAGAACTGGCCAGGCACTGATGATCACCGCTTGCGCCATGGCGATTTGACGAACGGAAAGATCAGCGCGAGTGAGTTTCGCCTGTAAAACTGCCCAACGCTTGAAGGCACGTGACCCGGCACCTGATACCCGAAGTCGATTGACCGCTTGCAAGGTTTCTAATAGGCGCCCCTGGGCTGCCGACTGAGCGGTAACTCGAGCGAGGGTCCGGCGGGCACTCTCGCGGGTGAGCCAGAGATTGACAAGCAATTGAATGGCCAGCAAGAGGATGGCAGTGATCAGTAGCGCCGTGCTGGTGGTGGCAATGGCCGCAAGCCCACCCAAGATCGCCACCGTGTCAAGAAGCCCGACAATAATTGCATCGGGAACAGCAGTCGAAGCCATCGCGACAGCGGAAGATTGAGTCATGCGTTCACCCATGGAATATTTGTCATGCCACGTGGTGCGCAATCGCATAATTCGATCCCACACTGCACCACTGGTGAGCGCGGTACCTCGGACGCGAATACGGAGTAGCGCGACGCTTCGCACGTATTGCCAAGAAACGCTCACAAGCAATAGGACGAAAAGGGTGAGCAATGCGACGAGTACCGAGCGAATATCAGTGCTCGTAATCGCACCGGCAACCTTTCCCAGAATGAACGGGGTGAAAAAGGCGAGCACCGCAAGACCTGCCGTAAGGAACGCGATCAGCGAGAGGTCCCGACCAGAGCGCCGGAAACCAAGTCGAGCAAGTGCAATCAAACCGAGTGAGGTGGGGGGAAGGATTGGAACAAACTCCCAGGCTCTCCCGGTGAGTCGCTCACGCCACCCCTGATCCAGTGGGTGCTCAACTCCAGGGAGTTGTGGATCGGTCACAGTCCAACTGCGACCCTTCCAGGTGAGGGAGACGAAATGGTCGTCGCGAGTTGCAGCGACGAGTGGTGGACCTTCCTGCGTGAACCACAATGGGGCTAGGTCAATGGCGCGAGCACGAGCACCGCACGAAGCACCCGCCGCCGTGAACGGGTCCCGTCCGGTCAAGACCTGGGCTTGGGCTCGATCGCGGTCGGATTCATCGAGTGCAAACCCAGTCGTCTCCACTGTGGTGAATGCTGCAGCCAGCGCGGCAGAACTTCTATTGCGCAGCACTCGAGGCCGAGCAATTGGTCCGACCACCGCACCGGCGAGAAGATCAATTCCTTGAAGGGTTTCGGTTTGCGCCACTTCCTCGGCTACGAAACGTCGCTCGATCGAGTCACGATCACGATCCGCATCAATCGCTCGGACCGCCTCCAGGGTAAGGCGAGCCATGAGATCAAGTGCCTGTGACCATCCTTGCGAATCTGCGGGTTCTGGCGCGCGGGCAATCTGACACCGAAGTCCACTGGTCAGCCACACGCCTCGGGTAATCGGTATCGAAGAATCCAGCACACCTACTTGAGCATCATGCCACCCACACAGTGCGGCAGAGCCGGATGTCACCTTCAGCCAACCCAGTACTGAATGATCCGATGGGGGAGCGGGTGCGGCGATTGGCACGACAGCTTCACCGGGTGCCAAGCGAAGGGATCCGACGGCCTCCGGCGCGACAACTTTGGTGGCCCAGCGGCCATTGAGCGCAGCCTGACTCAGTGCATAGATCCACTGATCAAATTGGTGGACGGAAGAGTGCTGATTGGAATCCGTTGGTGAGCCATGATGTGGCACCTGCGAATTGCTTAAGTATTCATTAAGCATTTCCTCGATCGTTGACTCCCGAAGGGTTGTTCCCTGTTGCGCTGTTACAAGCAGACGAGTCTGGGAATCAGTTATTGCGCACCCGGTCATGATTTGACCACCGCGCAGATTGGTGATGGGAAGTCGGCGACCGTTTTCCAGTTCTGCAAACACGAGTAACTCACCCGTAAGTACCTCAATAATGTTTCCAGCGGTGGGATACATTGCCGTGGCACCGGTGAACTCTCTGATTTCTGTTGGGGAGGTCATCCGGCATTCACCAACCGGGAATAGGCCCCTTGCTCGGCCACCAGAGATTCATGGGTGCCACGCTCGACAACCACTCCTCGCTCGAGCACCACAATTTCGTCGCTGTCGCGAATAGTGGACAGTCGATGCGCAATCACCAGGCAGGTGATTCCGCGGCGACGAATAGCTTGATCAATGAGTGCCTCGGTTGGTGGGTCGAGTGCGCTCGTTGCTTCATCGAGGACAAGGATTCTTGGATTGCGCGCCAAAGCGCGCGCAATTTCCAGCCGTTGGCGTTGGCCACCGGACAGATCCGATCCGCCCTCGGAGAGCACTGCTTCCAACCCGCCCGGTCGGGTGGCGACATCGCTTGCCAACTGGGCGTCCTCGAGTGCCTTGAGCACATCGGTGTCACGAATATTTGGATCCCAGAGAGTGACGTTGTCTCTGATTGAGCCTGCAAAAATTGTGACATCTTGGTCAACGAGGGCGATTCCATCGGTCAGCACCACGGAAGCATGCTTGCGTCGGGGGAATCCGTCCACCAGAATCTCGCCTCCCCATGGCTGATATAGGCCAGTGACCAATCGGGAGATGGTCGACTTGCCGCAGCCCGATGGACCCACCAGAGCAACGCGTCCACCCGGTGGAAGGTGCAGATTCAGATCGGTGAGGATCGGGGGGGCCAGTCGGCTGTAGCCGAATGTGACGTTTACGGCTCGTAACTCCCCGGTCAGGGCACCCGGTGCGACTTCCTCAGTATCTGGCTCACGTGCACTGTCAACCTCAGGCTGCTCATAGTCAGCAAGGGGAGCGTGCAAAATGTCATCAATTTGATCAAGAGTTGGCCGCAGAATTTGAGCCTGACCCACGAGCCCGGATAGTTGGGCGAGCGGGCCAATCATGACACCGGCGATTGCCAACACCGCAAGGAGTGATCCTGGTTCGATCCGACCATTAACAACTTGCAATAGGGCTATGCCGGTAATTGCGATAGTGGCAAAACCGGTGAGAAATGTTGGGATGGCGTTGACAATCAGCATTCGTAGATCGACGCGTTGTTCGGATTCGACCTGTTTGTTGATAGCAGCAACGCCTCGCGCAATGATCACATCTTCGGAGCCGGCTGCTTTAACAGATTCAATCTGTGACAATGCTGATGCCATGGTGGAGCCAGCCTCAATCGTGTCCACGAGAACTTTGGCAGTTTCATCTTTGGCCTTGAGAAGCGAAAAGTGCAGCGCAACACCGGTGAGAAGCGCAATTACAAAGGCGGTGAGACCAATCAGTGGATCAATAATCACTAGTGCAATCCCTGCGACGATTCCCGTGATGGCCGCGACCCCAACATTTAGTGCAAGTGTCGAGACACTCACACTCAAGGCGTCAATGATCAGAGCGCGCTGGGCAATGGAAGCTGCCCCGCGTTGGGCGTGGAATGATGCAGGAAGTCTGAGTAATCGGTCCACCACACTCGCGGTCATGCGCACGGTGATTCGTGTGGAGAGTCGAATACTCAAAATACCTTGGATGATGTACAGCACGGTCTGCACTCCGAGGGCAATGATCAACCCAGTGACCGTTGCTGCGGCTGCCAGGCCGGCGAGATTGTTCAAGCCGTTGCCAAAGAGGGTCATGAGCGATGGCGTCAGCAGGGTTGGGACCAATAAGAGGAGTCCCACAACTGTTGCGGCCAACATGGCGGAACTAACAGTTCCCGCCGAAGCAAAGAGTCGACCTACAACGCCTGCGCGTTTCCCACCCGGTTCGAATTCCTCTCCGGGCTGTAGCGATAAAACAACCCCGGTGAATGAAGTATCGAATTCTTCGTCAGGGCACTTGCGGGGACCGCCAGCGGGGTCATTGAGATACCAGCCCCCCGGGTACCAGCCCTCCACCACGAGGTAGTGGTAGAAATTCCAGTGAATCACCAATGGAAAGGTGAGTTTTTTGAGTTCTTCGGGTTCACGTTTTACCGCCCGAGTTTTCATGCCGTAATTGCGGGCCGCCACCAAAATATTCTTAGCGGTAGCGCCATCGCGGGAGACACCACAGGCTGTGCGCAATTCGTCGAGGTTTACAAACCTGCCGTATCGGGCCAAGACCATGCCCAAGCTCGCAGCCCCGCACTCGGTGGCTTCCATCTGCAGGATGGAGGGCACCTTGGCGCGATGGCGCGAGCGCGGTTTTCGTTCCGCTGTAGCGGGTGCAACTGTGGTGGTCATGTCAGGGTTAACCCACGTTGACGAGATCGCGCAGGAGTGTGGACTCAGACTCAATGATCTCGATGGTGACTTGCGCGCCTGGAGTTATTGCTTCATCGGTTGAAATGGAGACGTATATGTAGGTGTCTGCAGGGTTCAAGGTCAGGCTCGTGAGCGTGGCTGCTCGATCCGAGGGTAACGGTGTTTCAGATATTGCTGACACGGTGCCGCTCACCGCAAAGTCAGCACCAAAAATCTGTGAACTCTGACCGACCTGCAGCCCACCTGATGCCGCTTGTGGAACGGGAACAAAGACGTGAGTGTCACTGCCCGGCGGAAGGATCGTGAGAACCGACGTGCCACCGGCGAGCACTTGCCCGGGGGAAGCCAGGATTTGCCAGATGGTTCCGTCGGCTGGTGCGGTGAGGGTCACGGTTGCGCCGCCGGCGCCGGTCCCCTCGACCAGGAGTTCTCCCTGCCGCACTTCAATTCCTTCAGTAACTTCAATTCTGTTGAGAACTAATTCACCAAGGGTTCCGACAGTCACCACGCCCGACTCGGCCACAGCGCGACCTGTTGCCGTGACAGAGGTGACCTGGGGTGTGCCTGCCGCATAAATAATTGCGGCGGCCAATACACCGGCAACACCCACAATCGCCAGCCAGATTTTCGGAGAGGTGATGGGAAGTAGGTTGTCGATTTGCTTGGGAATGTCTACCTGAGCGAGTGCCTTGGCACGAAAAAGGTGCGTTGTAGGAGAGGATTCGTCTGCGGATTGATCCTCAACCGCTTCAAAAATGGCATCAAGAACATCGGATCTTCGCCGACCACTATCAGGGCTCGAACCAGAAATGCTCATGGAAGGAATGGTACCTGCTCGCGTACTTGTGTCGCACGAGATTCCGCTTTTCCTTTTGGGCCGATGAACGGAACGGTTGAGCACGCATAGTAATGAGTGTGTTTATGGCATGACCATTGTGATTGCCATTAGTCCGGGGCTGAAGGCCCACTTTGTGCGTAAGAAATCCGCGAGTCGAGGGCTTTCATCAATAAGCAACATTCCTTGACTTCTAGATCAAGATCGTCAGGGATGTCAAATTCTATCTGATAACGGTGATAGCTCTGGGGAAGTAATCAATGCCGAAGGCATAACACGTCAAGAATCTTCACCGGATTGGTATTTGTCGTCAACATTCAAGTGTCCGGTGGGGTTTGGTCTTAAGGTTCGAGATGCTCAATTGTAGAAATCAGAAGTGAGTTGCGCACCAGATCAATGTCTCGCAGTGCTCGCGAAGGGCACTAGGCGCATACCGGGAGGAACGGGCACAATCGCCGTTGATCGTTGCACAATAACGGCGGCGGTCACGCTGATCCAGATCGTGGCAAGTGCGATCCCGGCAAACGCATCACTGGGCCGATGCCAACCGGCGGTAACCACTCCACCCGCGACGAGGACCATGGCACCAATTCCGGAGACGGCGATCCAGGGACGCACGGCGATGGGAACGAGGAACACCGCACCGAGCACGAGCGCGGTCACGAAGGTGGAGTGTCCGCTGGGGAAGGTGTTCAGTCCCTCCTTCCCTTTCATCAGCGACTCCATGTCGGCCGCGAGGATGGGCCGGGTAAGTACGGCCTTGAGCGCCTGGGCAGAAAGGATGGCTGCGAGAAACGATCCGGTGATCAGAAATCCCGTGCGCCACTGTCGCCGAAGTGCGGCGAGTGCGAGCAGCGCCACAGCCCCTCGCAGCAATACCCGGATATCGACTGCCTCGAGGAAGCGTTTGTCGAACACCTGAAATGCCTTGGACTCCGCCAGGCGCCCGAGGTAGGCAGCATCGCCCAGTGCCTGCCTAGCCGCAGTGCGCACGGCAAGCAGATACACCGCCACCAAAAGGGCAGAGGCCACCAAGGCGAGGCGGCGCAGTTGCTGCGCGCTACCAGAGGGTCCGGCAGTCAACATGGGCGAAGTTTATGGGCCGAGGAAAGTAGGTGGTTCAACTCGACTTGGTCAATCGAGACGTGGGGTGAGTGACGGGACTTGAAACCGCGACCGATGAGGTGATTTCACATCAATCGGCGAGCCTGCATGGGGCAACTGGGGGCAATACGGAGCGAATATGCCCCCTGCGGGGGCACGGCTATCCGAAACCTCGCAATGGTGCGGTTGGTGGTGAACGTCCTTGTCATAAGCCTGCGCTCATCGGGTTGGTCCAAGCACCGTGGAATCACGGTGTTCCCGTACTCGCAGGATGCCTAGGTTTCAGGTATTGCTATCGCTGGAAGAGAAGAGGGCAGAAGTGTGACTGAATCGATGAATCACAGTCCGATGGACAGCGTGAATGAAGTGTGCCACCGGGCGGTCCGTGATGCGAAACTGAAGGCTGCGCTCCTTGAGGATCCCCGTGGCACTTTGGAGCGGGAGACCGGGCTCGCCATCCCTGCGGGCTGGGACTTGGTGGCGCAGGAGTCCGCGGACGGGTCTGTTTCCGTGGAGTTGGTCAATGGTGAAATCTCCGAGGAGTACCTAGAACTCGTCATGGGAGGCGTAGCCGATGGTGGGGATCCCGCGAAGTCCAAGTGTTAGGTGGATGGACTACGTCACCTGTCGCTGAACAAGATCTGCGAAGTGTGCTGGTCTGGTAGGTGCGAACGCTGTGTAATCATGGTGTTGCACAGTGCCCATGAGCCTTTGTGAACCACATGGTTGGTTGGTGAGTCATGATGGAGCCTGTCCCGGAAATGCTCACTGATCCCCTTTTATAGATTGTTGAGGGTGCTCCACATTCCCCCGGGGGTAGACCGCGTAGTTCTGTGCATGGGCGCCACTTTGATGCGTCCGTCCACTAGATCGATCATTCCAATGAAACTCAGGTCTCCAACAACCTTGAGGGTCTGGGCTGCATCCCAGCCCAGACCATCTGCGGCTTCGTGCGGTGTCAAGGGCTCGGGTGCTCGCAACACAAAACGCATCAATGATCGTTGATCTTCAGGAAGGTCGAGAACGTCCGACATTGTCAGGGGAGTCTCATCCGGGGAGTCGGCCTCAAGTCGATTGTTGATCCGATTGAAGAGTCCGCCGCTGCTCATGCCAGCTCCGGCATCGGGATCGGCTCGGGTTGCGGTCGGCAAATCTGGCACCACAACGTGCCACCGACAACAATCGATCTGGGAGTTTCACCACCGAAGATGGTCACGATGAATGGCATGGTTGCGTGATGGGTCGCGCACACGCCCCGCCCACAAAAGCGACAGGTGCCACGCGCGCTCTCATCGCATTGTGCACAGAGCATTCCGCCTTCTTCCTAGGGTTGAGTAGTCGTATCCGACTGTGTTGTACGTGCTTCCATTGACTCATCGAGCCGTGCCCACATGCCGCTGTTCGTCAACTCGTTCGGATCGTGGGTTGCAAGTGCGGAGTCTGGTACCAAGGTCCACAAACCTAATGCGCTCGCATCGACAGGAAGATGGGAGCGCAACCACATCATTTGGAACATGCCGATATTGCGACGTAAGGAATCTGTTTCGGATCGCAGGGATCCAATCTCCGCAGTCGAGAAGCGGCCCGAATGTTGGGCAATGGCTAGTTGGCGTTGGGCCTGAACCAATTGTTCTGCCAAACGAGCTGCATCGGGGCCGTATCGGGATTCGAATGCATCAAGTACGTCGGCAACACTCCCACCGCTGAGCGCGGCCTGCTCGCTTGTGGTTGCGCCTTGATTCGCCAGGTCTTGGCGCACCCATCGGGCTGAGATGGAGAAACCTAGGAACACGATCCCCACGGCGATGGCGAAAACGCCAATCCCGGCCACAGTCACAAGGAGTGTGGACGCATCGTCATTCACGGTCAGGCGGTTGAACGTGGAGTGCAGCGCGATGGCGATAGCAAGCGCACCCAGCGAAAGGGCTATACGTGCGCGCCACCCTCGACTGTATGCGAGGACGATCGCGGCTCCGACGATGGCCGTGCAGCCGGCGTGCATGAGGTTCGTGGAAGTGACCCTGGCGATCGCCAGGGAGATTGTCTGATCGGCCCCGACTCGTTCCAAGTACATCCAGTTCTCGCGGATCGCAAATCCGGTGCCCGTGGCCGCACCGAGAACGGCGCCGTCAACGAACCACGCAGCCCGCCGCGAAAGACTCAGGAAGGGCAGCGCGACCGCCTTCGTGATTTCCTCAGCAATCGGTGCCCCCAGGACAATCAGTGAAGTGAGGCCGAATGCCTGCGCCCACCGATCGTTGACCTGAATGACTATGTAGGTGGCTGCGATGCCCCACGCCACTGCAATAAGTGTCATCACCCAAAGCCGACGACCGCTGCGTCCGAGGAGAAGGAGACCGGCGAGGGCCGTGAGAGGAACAACGGTGGCGAGGATGGTGCCTGCATTCATCGCACCACCTACTCTCAAATTGGCCGAGCCCTGATATATCGCGACCTGAATCCTTCTCTGCTTTGAGCGCACTCACTACCGTGTTTTCACGGTGAACTGTGGCAGGCCGATGCGGTCACGGACGACGACGGGGGTCGCTGGGGGACGAGAAGTGCGTTACCTATGTGCCGTGCCTGAATGCTTCGGACTCAATGACGTGCGTGACCCAGTGCACGAGCCAATCGGGGCTCGCGACCTTGAGTGTGTACTCACTTCTCGGATCACCACTGTAGGGCATACACGTGATGACCGTGGATCCCTCACTTACGTGGTTCACGGCCACCTGCGACCAGGCGGCCAAGCGCAGGAATGAGTGGCATCGAGGTTCCTCGGAGCGAAGCTCTGCATCATGGAGAGCGGCTCGAAATGTCACTGTGGTCTTACTGAACCGTTCGACCTGAATCCACCCGCGAACGTCTCCTTCGACGAGTAGTAGGCAGGAGTCATCGTGGTGCAGGTGGGCCTTGGCGAGATAGTCGGCCGATCACGGGTGGAGGGCACGCAGGTGATCTGGTGATGCCCGTGATGTTCTCCGCACTAGGGAGCAACCTTTGGTCAGCGTACGGGCTGGGCGCGAGTGCTGGTGGGAGGCGGACGTCCGACCACCGCTTTCCACTTTCAGACGTTGAACCAGGTGTACTGATGTCACCATCCACTCGGGCCAGTTGTGCCAGGTGTGTCGGAGGCGTTGGGCTTCGGGGGGTGCCCGCCGCGGACCTCGGTGAGGTCGTCATCGTCGAGATCCTGTGGTTCACCTCGATCGGCGAGGGTTGCTCGGACCAGCGCCTCGTCGACATCGAATCCGTGGTCGCGGGCAATGTCGACCGCTTCCTTCATTGAGGGAGCAGAAGCGAGCGATTCATGGAACAGGAGGCTCGAGCGCATGTGGCGAAGAAATCGCTCGTCGTCGGAAGCCATGACGGCAGTGTGTCAAGCGCAGTAGGGAACAACCACCGTGATTCCACGGTGATTGTCAATGAAGCGGCCTCCGTAGGCTTACGCCGTGAGTCCATCAGCGGCCGGGGCGAGTCTGCCGTCGGTCCGGGTGATCGTCGTCGAAGACGAGCCCCTATTTCGCGACCTGCTTGTGGGCGCGATCATTTCTCGCATCCCCGTGGCTACGGTGATTGGGCGATTCTCCACGGCCGAGGAATGTCTGGCTGAAACTGCCCACCTTGAGGCCGACGTCCTGCTGACCGATATCGATCTCGGACCGGGCGCTACTGGAGTCTCGCTTGCGATCCACATGCGTCAACTGGGCCGGGCGCGAGGAGTTGTACTGCTCTCCAATCTTGCTCTTCCGAACGTCATCTCAACCGTTCCCCCGGACATTGCCGATGGCTGGGCATATTTGCTGAAAACCAGTGCGTCGAATATCGATCAGGTTGGAAGGGCGATCTTGGCGGCGGCGCGAGGAGACATCCTGATCGACGAATCGCTGGTCGACTCGATGGGAGCGGTCCAACCCTCACCCTTGGACACCCTCACCCCTCGCCAGTTGGATGTGCTCGCTCGGATGGCCAGCGGCCTGGCGAACAAGACAATCGCAGCGGAACTTGGCCTGACTCCGCGAACGGTCGAATCGCTGGTGTCGCAGATTTTTGAAAACCTTGGACTTCGCGAAGGGTCAGAAGGGCTAAACCCCCGAGTCAGCGCGATTCTTGTTTATCTGGAGCACGTCGTGCCCCGGGATGAAAGCAAGTAGGCGAGGGCTGCTTGTGGCTCCGCCTACCTTTGCAGGAAAAAGTAGGCTCGCACAGTGAATCGGGACGCAACGATCAGCCGTCCGAAATCCGCGGTGGAGCACCTCCCCGCACGTACATCATCACGAATAGCTCCTCCGATTGCACTGATGATGGCAATCACTGTCCCGCTGTCGCTCATCTGCTACTTCCTGAGCGTTGATCTCGTGACCGAAAGTGTGAGCTATCTGGTTATCGCGCCACTTGCAGCGGTGACCCTTTCCTTAGTCATCGTGGAACTGCAGTTCCGGGTTGACACTGTAGGTACACATCGCTGGGCTCGACTGCTCCAACTAGCTGTGGCAACGGCAACGCCATTGTGGATGTACGCGGCGTTGATGTCGGTATGGAGCAGTGGGTCCTTCCCGGTGCTTGGTTCGCTGCAGACAGCCATGGCTTACGTGAGCCTGGCCGTCGGACTCATCTGGGTTTTCACGGGAACGTGGGGTGCCTTGCTTCGAGCTCGCGAGGCGAGAGACAGGCGCGAGCAGGTAGTGCTGAACGACGAGCGGTTGAATGAACTGCTCGATTCTGCCGAGCGGGCCCGTTTTCTGGAGTACCGAGCCGTGATCGCACGCACGGTGACGGCACCGCTTGAAGCACTCATGAGCCAGTGGAACCGTCTGGCGCCTGACGAGCTGGCCGGTCGGCTAGAGAACCTGACCAGCCGAGTGATGCGCCCGTTGGCGCACCAGCTTCATCCGGTGACTCTCAAGGTCGGACTGGTTCCGGCGATCCAATCTCTGGGACCTCACTACCGGCTCACCGTGCCCCTCGACGCCAGTGAGTTGGACGAGTCCGGACAGCTGCTTGATGAGGACGTCGTTCCCCAGGTGTTCAGGTGGGTGCGCAACCTGGTCCCTTCGGATAGCCATATTGCTATTGGCGTGGAAATCGACGACGAACATGTTGTGCTCACGGCCGTTGGAGTCGCCACCGTCAGGGACCTTGACCCCATCCAGCAGGTGGCAGGCCTCACCGTTGACCTCATCGACACGGGCGGGTACAGGCTGCGCGCCCCCATGCGCGGCGTTGATTCCAAGCCCCTCCTGGTGATTTCGGGGCGTGATCGCCCTGCGCGATCGTCGTCCGTCACCTCGGTATGGGACGCATGGACTACTCCACCCTCCATCAACCTTGCTCTCATTCTTTACATCGGGATCGTTTCGGTTCCAGTGTTCTCCCTCGTCCGGCGCGAGCAAGGAGGTGTAGATGCTCCGTGGATCTCGATCCTGAGTGTGTTGGCGCCGGTAGTGCTGGCTGTTCCATTGACGCGAATCAAGGTGTCTCGTGGAACCCGAAACGCTGCAATCACAGTCATCGCCATGTGGGTCGGACTCGCACTTGTGTCGGCTATCGCTGTCAATCTGCTCATCGTGTGGTTGGCCCCCGCGGCTTCACTCGTGATTGCCAATGCCCTGCGGGTATTTGGTGCGGTCATGCGTTACGCAGTGGTCGCACCGATGTTCGTGCTCACCCGCGGGCTCGTGGCGCAGGCCCAGGCCGATACGCAGATGCTTCGGATGCGCCAGCGTGCGTCCGATGAAGCCCGCGCGAACCTACTCAGTCGCGCTGATGAAACAGATCGCTTTCTAGCGGAAGCTCTCCATCGGACTGTTCAAGGTCGGGTCACGGCGATCGCACTTCTCCTGCGATTGGATCGTATTCAGGAGGCCGAGCGCGAGTTGGAGATCCTGACTCAAAAGACCTTGCCCGAGCTGGAGGCCAAACTGGGCGAGTGGATGCAGGTAGAGGTGACTGAGTCCGAGCATGGTCGCGAAGTAGCGGGCTTGTCGGTGACGGATCGTGTCGATTGGTCTGAAATCGAAAGCCAGGACCGAGTTCTGACCGCGCGACTACGTCGGGCGCTCGATGAGATCGCAATCAACGCCCGACGGCACGGTCATGCGACGACGTTGGATGTGACGATGCGTCGAGAGGGGCCACGACTTGTCCTGAACTGTGAAGACAACGGCGACGGCCCCTCATCGACCGCATCCCCGGGTCTGGGCTCGGCCATCCTTGATGACGTGTGTGGCGAGTATGCGGGAGCGTGGAGCCTGACGCGGCAGGGAACTATCACTTGCGTGCGCGTTGAGCTGCTGCTCCCCGAGGTCCTGAATCCCTCGTCAACGACGTGAGGAGTCGCCGCGTTGGCGACACATACGCTACGGAACCCATTCTTGCCAGAACCGTCACTGTGTGATGGATGGGTCGCTTGTCATTCACGAAGTTCACGTAACGCACTCCCGCACTGGCTTTGTGACCTGATTAGGAGTGTGATGCCACATTAAAGCTGGAATGTGAAATTACGGTGTACGTCTTCGTTTTTGGTGACTGAATGAAGACGGTCAATCGTGGTTTTGGATCTCCGCTCAGTTGTTTACCGTTGACTACCTGGGAAGCGGCGGCTGTGTACGTCACAACAATCGTGTTCCCCGATCGTGTGGCGCGCAAACCTGAGAGTGTGTAGGAACTGAGTTCCTCACCGTTGACCAGTACGTCAATGAACTGCTTCTTGTTCCACCGAGGTTGATCAGCATCCTGTGCTTGAAACGCTTTGTTTATAAAATCCTGAAGTCCTGCTTCATCATTATTTTGCGCAAGGGTCCACATCTTGTTGACGAGTGCTGTTGCCACCTGCTTGTCGCTTCGCTGACTTGGTGCATGTGGAGCGGCAGCGTGCGCAGATGCGACTCCTGTAAATGTGAGTGTTAGCGCAGTTATGGTGGCGAGGATCACCGTCGAAGTTAGGCGTGGTCGGAATATGAGTGTGACTCGATGTGGTCTGCTCATGGGTCAAGCTTGCAGGTCCCACGAGTGTGTGACCACCGTGAAAACACGGTGGAACGTCTAGGGACGATGTGCCTAAGGTGCCAGAAATCGACCCTAGGGAGAGTGGGAAGAATGATCAACAGTCGCACTGACCGAATTAGGCCGACGCGATGGATGGGGTTCATCGCTGGTGTTACTGCGCTGCTCTTTGTTGCAGCCGCAGCTCCGGCGGCACACGCTGGCACAGGCGATGCGTCGGTGCTGAAGGGGACGTGGATTGGTACCTACAGCGGGTACGACGCGAACCGATACGAGAGTGGGCAAGAGAAACTCGTCATCACGAAAGTCAAGGGCAGCAATGCACAGGGCACCTGGCAATATCGACCTTCAGCGAAGCAGAAGTGGAGTAAGCCGAAGCCGATGACGCTTGCCATCTTTGATCAAGAAGAGACCGCCAATGGCGGACTCACCGATTACATCGCCGGTGGAGATGAGTTGGGCACATACATAGGCAAATACGACAGCAGCGATGACAGTTTGGTCTTCGCCTACGTTTCCGTATCGCAGGATGTGCTCACCTTGACGTTTGACTTGAAGCGCAAGAAGTAGGGATTCTTTGAAAGTTGGCGCGCCGTGGGAGGCCCCCACGGCGCGCTTCCTTGGGAGTTGATCGCGCTGGCTAGAGATCGCTGAGGCGATCGAACAAGGCAGCAGTCCCGACTTTCGTTTGCCGTTGCTGGACGGCACTGAATACCCCGTCCGATTCACGCACGGCCCCATCTTTCAGCAACAGCGCCAAGCTCGATTCGAAGAGCCGCGGATCTACATCGGGGAGCCGGACCTTGAGTTCTTCGGCGGAACCTGGCCCGGACCGCAGAATCGAAGTCACGATGCGTCGTTCGGTTGGTGTGCGGTCCAACAGTCCGGTCAGGCCGGCGGTGATGGCGTCGCGACTGAGCGAACGCACCACCAGGGGAGTCACAGCCCACACACTTTCCGCGCGCGTCTCGCCGACAGTCAGGCGAAGGTCACCGCAGTGGTTCCCTGGACCGATAACCGCGGTTCGTCGCTCTATGCCATCGCTGGTGATCACGGTCACCGCCGCCTGTCCAGAA
>JAQCBM010000319.1 GCA_027729865.1 Actinomycetota bacterium | reverse complement strand
GAACTCACCGCTGGCTGCATTGACCTCGATCGCAGGCATGGCGGGCGTGACGTTCCTGATCGTATGGATCGCGGCACTGGCGATCGAATCGGTGCGTCGTAGGCGCTGGCGCGCGGTGGGCGTCGTTGTTGTTCTTACCTTCCTCGTGAGTTTCGTGATTCCCCGGCCCTTTGAATTCGGCGGGGAGGGCAGCACAGCGGTTGTTGCGGTGGTGCAAGGCGGCACACCGGGCACCGGTATGGAAGCGATGGATGTGCGCCGCGCGGTCCTGCAAGGACACATCGACCAAACGTTGGCGCTTGCTGCGGCTATCGATTCTGGCGAGGTGCCCCGACCGCAGTTCGTGCTGTGGCCGGAGAACTCCTCGGACATCGATCCGTTCCGTGACCCGAGTGTTGCTGCCGACATCAGCGCAGCTGCGGCTGCGGTGGGTGTGCCGATCGTGGTGGGTGCGGTGGTGCAAACCGACGATCCAACCAAGGTAGAGAACACCGGCATCGTGTGGGATCCGGTAACCGGGCCGGGGGAGAGATACGTCAAGAACCATCCGGTTCCGTTCGGGGAGTTCTTGCCGTTCCGCGAGCAGTTAGCACCGTTGATCGGTCGCTTCGAGCGGGTTCCGCGGGACTTTGTGCGGGGGGATTCCCCGGGTGTTCTCAACGCCGGCCGCATCGTTATCGGAGATGTGATCTGTTTCGAGGTCGCCTACGACGACGTCTTCATCGGGACGATCGACGGTGGCGCGGAGCTGATCACCGTTCAAACCAATAACGCGACGTACCAAGGGACCGCGCAGCCCGAACAGCAGTGGGACATCTCGCGCCTTCGCGCGTTGCAGGCCGGACGCGGCGTCGTGGTCGCCTCGACCACCGGCGTGAGCGGTTTCATCGAACCCGATGGAACCGTCACGGCGCGCATGGAAGAAGGCGAGCGCGGCTATCTGGTGCAGGAAGTGTCACTACGCACCGGGCGTACACCCAGCACTGTCCTGGGCGCGATTCCTGAGATCCTGGCCGGGGGAGTGCTGTTGACCGGTCTAGTCATCGCGGTGTACGTCCATCGACGCAGACGAGCGGTCCGCGCGAACTCGGGCGACGTTAGGGTTGATGCGTGAGCGTCGAGCAGCTGGATTTCAGCGACCTCGGGCGCATCCTGGTGATCGTTCCCACATACAACGAGCGCGAATCGCTGCCCCTCATCGTCGAGCGAATCCGCACCTCGGTTCCGGATGCGCACGTGCTCATCGCCGACGACAACTCACCCGATGGCACTGGTCAGATCGCCGATGCTCTTGCTGCTTCGGACTCGCAGGTTCAGGTCATGCATCGGACGTCCAAGGATGGTCTCGGCGCGGCGTACATCGCCGGATTCACCTGGGGTTTGCAAAACGGGTTCGACGTCCTGGTCGAGATGGATGCCGACGGCTCCCACCAACCCGAGCAGCTGTCGCGGTTGCTTGGCGCGTTGCGCGATGCGGATCTGGTTTTGGGTTCGCGGTGGGTTGCCGGGGGAGGGACCGAGAACTGGTCCAAGGGCCGCGAGGTGCTCTCACGCGGTGGCAACCTCTACACCCGCACCATGCTTGGTGTTCCGCTGTACGACGCCACCGGCGGTTACCGCGCCTTTCGTGCCGACACTCTGCGCGGTATCGACCTGCATACCGTTTCTTCGCAGGGTTACTGCTTCCAGGTGGATCTCGCCTGGCGCGCGGTGCAGCGTGGATTCACGGTCACCGAAGTGCCGATCACGTTCGTGGAGCGTGAGGTCGGCACCAGCAAGATGAGCCGGGCGATCGTGGCCGAGGCGCTGTGGCGCGTCACGCAGTGGGGTGTAGCCGAACGCGCCGGTCAAGTGAAGGATGCGCTTACGGGGCGGCGTCGTCGTTCTTCTTCGGATAACTGACGCGGACACTCGAGCTAACCATGGGATTCAAAGGCCGACTTCTGTTCTTCGGTTACCCGCTCGCCGAGATCCTGGTCCTGTGGGGTGTTGCCTCGCTCATCGGTTGGGGATGGGCGCTGCTAGGAATCCTCGCCGGCATTCCGATCGGTTTCGCGTTGATGCGCAACGCCGGCGCCAGTGCTGCAGGGCTGATGCAGGCCAATGCGGCAGGTGACCAACAGCGCGCGATGGCAATGGCGTCGTCGATGACCGGGCAGTTCGTGGCAGGTGTGCTGATTGCGATTCCTGGATACCTCACTGACCTAATCGGGCTCGCGCTGCTGCTGCCGGGCGTTCGTGGCGCGATCGGTCGACGCATGATGAGCAGGTACCGCTCGAGTCCGTGGATGTCGCGCATGCCGGGCTCCGGACCGATCATCCAGGGAACGGTGATCGTCGAGGACTTGCGCTACGAGGACGGATTCGATTCCGGAAGCCCGAACCCAGGGGAAGACGAACCACCCGCCATCACGAGGTAGTTCGAAGTTCCCGGCTTCGAACCGGCGTGGAACGGGTTTCGCGGAACTACGCGGAGCGGGGAAGTTCCTCGCGGGATTCGCGCAGTAACGTCAGTCGCTCTTCGAGAAGTTCTTCGAGGTCCGCACGGGTACGACGCTCCATGAGCATGTCCCAGTGGGTACGCACGTGACGCTCGGCCTTGGGCTCCTCGGGTTCGATCTCCTCGGAGATGGCGGTCTCACCACACCGGCAGGTCCATTCACGCGGGATCTCGTCGGCGTCCACGAAGTAGGGAACGTCGGAAGTGTGGCCAGCGGTGCAGACATAACGGACAATCCGCCGCTCGGCGGGTGCGACGTGGTCGTCGCGTTCGTAACTCAGGGCACCGAGTCGGGTGCCGCGCATCGAGGTCTCGCCCATAGCTGCCTCCCTGGCTGGTCGGTTCTCGCGGGCCTAGGGGATCGACCTCGCGAGGTTGTGAATAGGACGCGCTTGGCAGGGGAGCGGTTCCCCTGAGGGCGCCTGATCAGGCTGGCAGCGGAAAGTGCCGGGGGAAAGGGGATAGGCGGTCAGGGACCAGACTTAACCGGCCACGAGGGCAACAACGATGATCACGATCGCCACGGCCGCACCGATGCCCACCCAGGGGGCCACCTTGGAGGCGCGGCGATACACGGGCTTGCCGGAACCGTCGGCGATCTGGCCGGCCTTCTTGAGCCGATCGTTCTCCCGGGCGATACGAGCGGCCTTGGCGGC
>JAQCBM010000318.1 GCA_027729865.1 Actinomycetota bacterium | reverse complement strand
CCCGCCGTCGCGCTCAAGTCGGTCCTGGGCGAGTTCTCCACCGAGATCCTTAGCAGCGCTCGGGTGATCCCCGAAGTCTTGGAAACCAGCGGCTTCACCTGGCAGGACACCCCCGTCGAGTCCGCGATCCGCGCCGCGCTGTCGTAAGAGTCGCGATCCATGACAACCGGATGCCCATGACAACCAAATGCGACGTCGTCGTCGTAGGCGCCGGCCTGGGGGGACTTGCTGCGGCACGTCAATTGGCGATCTTCGGCGCAGATGTCCGGGTCATCGAAGCCGCGGACGCCGTGGGTGGACGAGTACGAACCGACAGGATCGACCACTTCACGCTGGATCGGGGTTTTCAGCTCTACAACCCGGCCTACCCAGAGGCAGCGCGGGTACTCGACCATCAAGCCCTCGACTTGCAGCCCTTGGTTCGCGGTGTGGACATCGTGCGGACGGGACGACGTGGCCGGAGCGTCTTGCATCTTGCAGATCCGCGCTCGCCGCGCAATTGGCACCCATCGACGCTCGCGCCCAGCGCTGGGACCATCAAGGGCAAAGCAGCATTCGCCGCATACGCGCTGAAAGCAGCGCGACTCCACGGGAGCCAATTCGATCAGCGGCCCGACGAGCCGGCGCAGGTTGCCCTCGCGCGGGCCGGTATCGACGCCACCATGATCGACGAGGTCATTAAGCCATTCCTGACGGGCGTGTTCCTCGAGCCCCACCTGATGACGTCGCGCCGCTTCATGGACGTGGTGCTTGCCAGTTTCGTCAAGGGCACGCCTTCCCTTCCGAGCGCAGGTATGCAGGCGATCCCCGAGCAACTCCACGCGGCATTGCCCCATGGCGTCGTCCAGCTGTCCACACCAGCGGTGTCAATCGGGACAGACCACGTCGAGACACGCGATGGACGCTTCGAAGCCCGAGTAGTGATCGTGGCAACAGACGCCCCCACTGCCGCTGAGTTGCTACCGGAAACCGATATCGCGACCAGGGGTAATTCGGTAACCACCTGGTATCACGCCGTCCGCGCCGACGACCTTGCCGAACCACTGGCGCGCGGCCGGAGCATCCTCACTGTGGATGCCCAACGACGTGGGCCAGTCATCAACTCCGTTCCCTTGAGTTACGCAGTTCCCACTTACTCCCCCGCCGGAATGGTGTTGGTGTCCTCGTCGACCCTGCAGGTCGAGAACGAAGTCGACGTGCGTTCGCACTTGGCCTACCTGTACGGAGTCGATACGACTCCCTGGGAGTTGCTCACCCACTACACCATCCCGTATGCCCTTCCCTCGATGCGCCCACCGCTGCACGTCTCGACGCCCGCACCCTCAGGATCGGTAATCCTCGCCGGGGATCACACCGCAACCGCGAGCATCCAAGGCGCGATGGTGAGTGGTCGGCGAGCGGCAAATCACGCGCTCGACCGGCTCGGAATCCGCAGACCGGACGGACGTAGGGTTCTTGCATGAGCGTCGCTGCAGCCTCCAACACCGTTCACATTGAGCGGGCGGGCTTTGGGGCGAACGCCGTCGAGTACCAGCGCGGATGGGATCTCCAACGAACTGTGCATGCGAGCGTGGTGGCCGGCGCACCCAACACAGTTCTTCTTCTCGAACATCAGGCTGTCTACACCGCGGGTCGACGCACCGAAGATTTCGAACGTCCCTTCGATGGGACACCGGTCGTGGACGTCGACCGAGGAGGCAAGATCACCTGGCATGGTCCTGGTCAACTCGTGGGCTACCCGATCGTGCGCTTGCCCGACCCCATCGATGTCGTGGCCTACGTCCGACGCATCGAACAGATGCTCATTGAGGTGTGCCAGGAGTTCGGTGTGCCAGGCACGCAGATCGAAGGACGCAGTGGCGTGTGGGTAGCCGCGGACGCCAACGGACCGGATCGCAAGGTCGCTGCGATAGGCATTCGTGTTGCCCAAGGAGTAACCATGCACGGGTTCGCTCTCAACTGCGAGTGCGACCTCACCGCCTTCGACCGAATCGTGCCGTGCGGTATCTCCGATGCGAGCGTGACCTCTCTCAGCAGGGAAACCGGCCGAACGATCACCGTGGACGATGTCCTGCCTCATGTGGAGGCACGTCTTGCACTGCTGGCAGGAGAACAAGCATGAGCGTCTATTCGGGAACCGACGGACAGGGTCGCAAGATGTTGCGTATCGAGGCCCGCAATGCCGAGGTGCCGATCGAACGAAAGCCCCCGTGGATCAAGACCCGGATGCGTACCGGACCGGAGTATCAGCGAATCAAGGATCTGGTGAAGGCCGAAGGTCTGCACACGGTGTGCCAGGAAGCCGGATGCCCGAACATCTACGAATGCTGGGAGGACCGAGAGGCCACTTTCCTCATCGGAGGTGAGCAGTGCACACGGCGCTGTGATTTCTGCCAAATCGACACAGGCAAACCTGCCCCGCTGGATCGAGATGAGCCCCGACGAGTAGCCGAATCCGTCGAGACCATGGGTCTGCGTTACGCCACGGTCACCGGTGTGGCCCGTGATGATCTACCTGACGAGGGCGCATGGCTGTACGCCGAAACCGTTCGCCGCATCCACGGATTGGGCATCGGCACCAAGGTTGAACTGCTCATCCCCGACTTCTCCGGCAATCCTGGACTTCTAGGTCAGGTATTCGATGCAGTGCCCGAAGTTCTTGCCCACAACGTCGAGACCGTCCCCCGCATCTTCAAGCGGATCCGCCCAGCGTTTCGATACGAACGCAGCCTTGACGTCATCACTCAGGCTCGCGCAGTGAATCTCGTGACCAAGAGCAATCTGATCTTGGGTATGGGCGAGACCCGCGAGGAGGTCGAGCAAGCCCTGCGTGACCTACACAACGCCGGCTGTGAACTCATCACCATCACCCAGTACCTGAGGCCCACGCCTCGCCACCATCCGGTGGAACGGTGGGTCAAGCCGGAGGAGTTCGTCGAACTCGCCGATGTCGCCACCGAGATCGGCTTCGCTGGGGTGATGAGCGGGCCCCTCGTTCGATCCAGCTATCGGGCTGGCCGCTTGTACGAGCAGGCACTCGCCGCCCGTACGGCTGGTGACCGTGCAACGATTACGGTCGTATGAAAAGCCCTGCTACGAATGCTCACGTGGTTGCAACCCACATTTGGCCCCCAAACGCGCCCGAACCTTTGTCCGTAG
>JAQCBM010000317.1 GCA_027729865.1 Actinomycetota bacterium | reverse complement strand
CCGGCGGGCGTATCGAGCCGGATGACCGTCTGCGGTTCGGTCACCTTGACCATGCCTGTCTCCACCAACACTGTGGCGACACCGATGGTGCCGTGTCCGCACATCGGCAGGCAGCCTGAAACTTCGATATAGACGACACCCCAATCGGCGTCCTCGCGCGTGGGCGGCTGCAAAATCGCCCCGCTCATCGCGCTGTGTCCGTGCGGTTCGAACATCAACCAGGTGCGCAGGTGGTCGGCTTGGTTCATTACGTACTGGCGTCGTTCTTCCATGGAAGCGCCGGGTAGAACTCCCACGCCACCCACCACTACACGCGTGGGCATTCCCTCGGTGTGAGAGTCCACGCATTGCCAGGTGCGGATCGATTCCACCCGCCGATGCTACGGGTGGGAAAACAGCACGAGGTAACTAGGCGAACAGGCGTGCTGGGCTCAATCGGCTCTCGGCATCGCTCACCGGCTCACCGAAAGCCAATCGAGTCACGAGGTCAGCCGTTCCCGCGGCCATCGCGGTGCCGATCATCCCGTGACCGGTCGCGACGAGAACGGCAGTGCCCAGAGTTCGCGGGAGGAAGCCGATGTAGGGCGCACCATCGATACTGGCGGGTCGCACTCCGGTCCACGGCTCGACCTCGCCTAGTGAATCCGGCAAATCCACGGCCTTGCGGGCGCGATTGATGAGTGCGCCGATTCGGTGGTGGACGATTTCACGATCATCTGCCGTGGTGATCTCGTAGCGAGCGCTCAGCCGCAGGCGGCCGTCATCTGCACCCGGTAGCGGATTGAGCGCCGTTCTCTGAACCTTCCGTGCGCATAGCCGAGTGGGCATCGTTTCCATTCCGGAGATGGTGACCGAGTAGCCCTTGGCGGCGCGGATGGGCAGATCCACACCGAGGGAACGGGCCGTGGCCGGAGACCACGCCCCGGCGGCAAGAACCACAACGTCGGCTTCTACGTCTCGCAGATCGGGTACCACCGCTTCCTGCCAATGGGCGCCGGCCTGTTCGCTCTGTCTCCGCATGCGCAACCACAGTTCGGCCGGGTCTACGCCGAAGTCTTCGGCTAGTTCGATCGCGGCGCGCACGTTGTCGGTCAATCCAGGTTCAGCGCGCAGTTCGTCTTCGGGAATATCGCGCACCTGGACTCCGTAGTGCCGCAGATGCTCGGCTTCTGCCGCTGCCTGATCAGCAGAGGAAGTGAAAACCTGCCATAGGCCACACTTGGTGAACTGGAGTTCAGTGTCATCACGAAGTAACTGTGCGCTGCGATGCAAGACCTGATCGATTCCCGGCTGTAGAGCAGAAACGTTTGACTCGGTACACCTGCGCGCGAAACCCGTGAGCCAGCCGAGGGTTCCCCGACCTGGCCTCGAAGACAGCGCGAATGCGCCATCGCGCGCGAGGAGTGAACGAAAGCCTTGACCGACCATTCCGGGGGCGGCCATCGGCACCGAATGGCTGACCACGATGTGGCCGGCGTTTGCAAGCGATGTGCCAAAACGCGGCTTGCCTGCGTCCATCACAGTCACGTCCGCTCCACGTTCGGCGAGGAACGCCGCACAACTCGCGCCGATGATGCCGCCGCCGACGATGACGGTTTTCATGGACGGGTCAACGCTGGTGCCCACGCACCCGCAGCATCGAGCAGATCTTGCAATTCATTCGCTGCCTCGTCATCGAGCGCGGCAAGCGGGGCGCGGGGAGTGCCCACGGTGAGTCCGCGCATTCCCATACCGGCCTTGACCTTGCTGATGTAACGACCGGATTCGATGTACTTCAGAACAGGCAAAATCGCCGCGTGAACGGCGGCGCGTTGCGCCGGATCGAGCATCGCCACATGTGCGGCCGGCAAGAGATTCGCAATGCCACCGATCCAGCACCGCACGCCGGCATCGAAGAACGTAGGTGCATCGGCGTCGGCCCCGCAGACAACCTCGATTGCGCCCGCGTATCTGTCGATCAACATCGGAACGCGATCGAGATCACCGGAGGCTTCCTTGATTCCGATCACGAGTGGATCGTCTGCGAGCTCTTCGAGCACCTCCGCGGAAAAGGAAACGCCCGTTCGTTGCGGGTAGTCATAGAGCACGGTCGGGAGCCCGGCGGCCTTCACCACCGTTCTCACGTGCGTGGCCAATTCAGGTGGAGTGGGCAGGCAGTAAGCGGGTGCAGCCACCATCAGACCATCGAGTTCCAGCGCCTTCGCCAAGAGTGCGTGGTCGAGCGCCTGATCGGTTGACATGCCGCCCACTCCACCGAGAATGGGAATTACGCCACCCACGACTTCCTTGATGCGTGCCGTCACAGTGCGGCGCTCTTCGAGCGACAAGGCGTAAGCCTCTCCGGTGGTGCCACAGGCCACGATGCCGTGCACTCCTGCATCGATCAGTGAACCGAGTACCGCCTCCAAGTGAACGGTGTCGATACGACCGGATTCATCGAAGGGCGTGATGACAGGGACGTAAACGCCGGTCAACTCCATGGCGCTGTTCCTACCACCAACTCAGTTACGTTCATCGGCCAGTACGCCAAGCACCGTGTCTTCGAGTGTTCCCAGCACGATCGGACCCACGATGCGCACGGCCACGCGACCCTCTCCATCCAAGATCACCGTGACGGGAAGTGACCTCGGTGGCACATCGGGGATTTGAGCTACCAGGGATCCATCGTCGTCGACGATGCTCCGGTACGGGGTATCAATCGTGTAATCACGGGCATTGTCCAAATCGTCTTGCACGTTGATGCCCACGAAGGTGACGCCTTGGCCTTCGAGCTTGGTCGCCACCTCAGCGAACTCGGGCATTTCGGTTCGACACGGCGCGCACCAGGTGGCCCACGAGTTGACCACCGTGATGTCGCCCCGCGAATCACTGAGAGCAAGGGGTTCGCCGTCGAGATCCACGCCAGCCAACTCCAAAGGCGCACCGCGCTCGGCCGCCGGAATGACGGTGAGGCCGATCCCGGGATCGGAGCTGAGTTGTCCCGCCTGGACTGGAATCAGCAGTTCTTCTTCAGGTGAGAGCAGGCCGCAACCGCCGAGCAGTATGGGCAAAGCAAGAGCACCGACGATCAATGCCTTCACGTACTGACCATTTCCCTGCGTTCACGCCGTTCCAGGCGAGTCGTTTCACGCTCCTGATCGCGCCACCACTCGATAGCCGCA
>JAQCBM010000316.1 GCA_027729865.1 Actinomycetota bacterium | reverse complement strand
ATTCGTACTCGGGCAGCAACCGCGGCTTCGATTACCGCGGCCATTCGAACGTCGCCCTTAATTGCGGCAACGGGTGAACTGTCGAAACGATGGGTATGCACTCCCGGATACAACTGAGCCGGAGTCAACAAGACCACATCGGTCTCGCCAAGGCTGGGTAACACCTGATCGATGTATTTCAAGAACACGTTGCTGGGCCCGATAACTAGCACTGCATCCTTGGACAACTTGTCGCGATATGTATAGAGAAGCCAGGCGGCTCGATGCAGTGCAACGACGGTCTTTCCGGTGCCTGGGCCACCCTCTACGACAGTGACCTGATCCAGTGGGCTTCGGATGATCGCATCCTGATCCGCAGCGATGGAGGCCAATATGTCCGCCATGCGGCCCGTTCGCGGCGTCTGCATAGCCGCTGCTCCAGCAGAAGCCTCAGGCTGCGCCCCCGGAAGCAAAGCACCGTGATCGGAGTCGAAGAACTCGTCATCAACGTGCGTAACTTCAGGTGTTGGGATCCGGGCACGGGTGGCGATTCGCCTGCGCTGGCTCAAGCCCAAGGGTTCTTGGGTCGTCGCTTGGTAGAACGGTGCGGCTTGAGGCGCACGCCAGTCCACGAGGACAACTTCGCCGTCGGCGTTTCGTAGACCTATCCGGCCCACATGGTGGCTTGCTCCTTCAGTGAAGGTGATTCGACCAAAGCACACGCGGGAGCGCGCAGCAAGAGCGGCGTGCAATTGCTGGTTGAGGTTGTCGAGTAACGCCTCGCGTTCGATCTCATCTTGACCGGTTCCTGTGCCGGGTGCTGTGGTGGTGCTTTGGATCCGATTGCGCAGATGGGTGATGTGCTGGTCAAGAATGCCTTGGGCGTGGTCGATGAACAGTTGTTCGTCGTGAACGCTGCTCGACACGGCGCGCCTGCCCATCTACCCGTCTTTGAGGGTAAAGGAGTCTTTCACGCGACTGTCCTTTCGGCTTCACCGGTAGGCGCAATAATCATCGGATGCTCCAGGCTGTCCACTGGCCTCATCACCATGGTTCTCCCGTCCTTGAAGGCTGGGAATTCGATGACGACGTGGATCCTGATGAAGTGGTGAAGGTGACAGCGCCTGTGGGTCAGCCCGCGGGTGTCGTGCGGGGGACTCATCGCTGGATCGAATGGATCCTCGGCCGTGATGCAGCCGTGAGAGCCGCTAGGAAGATGGGTGTTGAGCAACCCATCATCGAAGTGACGAGCGACGGGGCTCCGTTTGTTCCAGGAAGCGACGTGGGTCTATCGATCGCTCATACGCGTGGGCTGGCTCTGGCGGCGGCCGCGCCCGGGCGCATCGGTATCGATGTAGAGAGATCCACCAGGGACGTGTCGAGGTTGGCCCGCGGACTTCACCCCGGTGAAGTGGATATCGCCATGTCTATCAGCGTCATAGGTTGCTTGGTCGCCAAAGAGGCTGCGGCAAAGGCGACAGGCCTTGGTCTGGGTGGATCACTCGCGCGTTGGCCGGTTCTGGATGCCGAGTTGTCAGGCAGCGCTCCCACGGTGAGTATCGCTGCTCCTGATGGACGGGTAGTGACCACCCAGCTGTTCTCGTGGGGAGATCACACTGTGGGTGTTTCCCATATTCCAGAGGAATAATCGACTCGACGTATATCCGCCAGCGGTCTCACTCCTCCTTCGTTGGCATGATGGTTGTATGTCTGAGCGCGAGGCCCTTTTCGCCCTGTATGAGCAGGCCCTCGTATCGACTTTGGATCCGGCCAATGAAGAGTGGGTGGATCCGGCACTTGAGTGCCTGACGCGGCATCAGTCGGCGATCGTCATGACTGCGTATAACCCGGGCGCTGTTCGGCCCACCTGGGCACAAAACGAGGCGGCCAACGCTCGAATGCTCGATGAACTGCGGCCGCGACGGTACGAGGTGTGGCAAGCCGACGGATTCTCCGCCGATGGAACGTGGCGTGAGCCTGGCTGGCTCGTGTGGGGAATGCCGATCGATGAAGGAGTGTCGGTAGCTACGCAGTTCGACCAATTCGCCATTTACGTCTACGACGAAGAAGGTGTTCGGACGGTTGTACCGTGCGATATGCAGCAACCGGACGTTAGCTAACCGGACATTGGTTAAGGAGTTTCTGGCTGGTCTTTCTTGTTCTTCTTCTCGGTCTTCTCGGTCTTCTCCTTGGGGAAGACCGATGCCGGTCTGGTGACGTCGGCAAGGACCACCCATTGCTGACCGGGCTTGAAGGCCAACGGTTGACCGTCGTCGGTTACGAACGTTGTTCCTGACTGCCCATCCGGCCGAGACCATCGAGCCTCGTATCGAAGACCATCGCGCAAGATCACGGCAGTTCCTTCACCGATTGTTTCTGCGTGCGGCGTGTTGCCGCCGCCCTTGTCGAAAAACTGCGAAGGGTTCTGCTCGACGTATTGGATGATCACTGTTGCTGCCCGCTGGCCGTCTGAGTGTTCCTCCGCTTGCGCTGGCTCACCGTTGAGCTGCACCAGGTAGGAACGCGAAGCTTGGTCGTACCGAAACTCCGCGGAGGACGCCGGCCACTCCACCCGGGCGGATAGCCCGACCACGCCGCCCGCTGGCGGTGTGGAGTTGAACGTGAAGCCGATGTCTCGTTCCATGGATGCATCCGGCGCTGCGGCCAGGCCTTGGGTTCCATCAAGGAAGTAGTTGTACGGCGCTCGGCGGGAGAAATCGCGCTGATAAGCCGATGCCGCTTTGTTGGGTGAGATGTCAATGAGCGATGACGAAGCGATTAGTGGCCACATCTTGCTTTGCACGCCGGAGAAGCTGAAGGCGGGCGATCCGTACTGCTCGAGTAGATCAAGGTCGGTGATCCGTGCCGACCGCACCGGTCCAATCCGATTTGGCACGGTCGTGGCGAAGACTGCGGCAAGTCGGGTGATGCCGTATTCGACCTCCTCGATGTACACCACATCCGCTTCATTCAGTCCCGCGTGCGGCTGGGCATTGCGGGTGTTGTCGAGCTTGACCACCAGTACTGGTTCGGGGTTTGGCTGCGATCGCCCGCTGATGGGTGAGGTGGGTGTGGGTGTGGGAGTCGGCGTGGGGGTTGGCGTGCTGATGGGGGTGGGCGCAGTGCTCGAACCGTTGGTCGGCCCGTTAGTCGGCCCGTTAATAGGAGCCGAGTCGGTCGGCG
>JAQCBM010000315.1 GCA_027729865.1 Actinomycetota bacterium | reverse complement strand
GAGGAAAGAACTGCCCGGAGGTACGTCCCACTCTTCGATCCCGGCCGTGCGCGGATCCACGTGCCGGCTCAAGAACACCAGGGCGACATAGGGATGGGTTCGATGCAACCACTGGCCGAAGTGCATGCCGTTGGGGCCAGAACCCAGATTGATGTCGATCAGGGCCGCGTCGGGATCGGTGGCCTGGACCTGCTCCCGAGCTTGAAGGGCGTCGTGGGCGATAGCCACATCGAAACCCTCTCGAGTGAGGGAATCGGCGATGAGGGACGCGATGAGGGGTTCGTCCTCCACGACCAGGATCCGTCTGCGCCATTCCACGCGGCTGAGGGTAGTTGGGCTTCGGTGATCCGAACTCGTGGACTTCGGATATCCGTGTGCGCGACTATCCACAGGGGTTGAACTTCTCACTCACAAGCTGGGAACAGGGGCTACATCGAAGACTCTGTCTGGTTCAGGATGGTGTCATCTTTACTTTTTGTCAGTGATTCTTTACTTTTGGATCCGTGGGAGGAAAGTTGTCGAGCAAGGGCCAGATCACCATTCCCAAGAATGTTCGTGATGCACTCGGAATCGAGCCAGGAGACGAGTTGGAATTCGAAGTCGAGGGTGATCACTTCATCGGTCGCAAGAAGCAGCCCGAACGAGTGTGGGCGCATCTGATCGGCATATTCGAAGACGGGCGCAGCACCGATGACATCATGCGAGAAATCCGTCCCCATCGGGCTTGGGACGATCTGTGAGCGTCACCGCAGTCGACGCCAACGTCTTGATCGACGTCCTAGTACGGGATGAGGCGTTCTGGAAAGCTTCTTACGAAGCGCTCGAACTTGCGAGTGCACGAGGCTCGGTGATTGTGGCTCCCATTGTCGTCGCTGAGGTTGCCGGTGCTGCGACACGAAGTTTGGATGCGCGATCGAGTTTCGACGTAGGAGACGACATGATCGTCGAGATGGATGCTGCCCAATTGGTGCAAGCAGGGCTCGCGTGGCGACAAAGGGGCGTGCCGCGATCACGCCGCAGTTTGCCCGACTATCTGATCGCGGTGCACGCAGCGCGAAATGCCGATCGATTGCTCACCCGCGATAAGGACTTCACCAAGTTGGGCGTGGCCGGGTTAGAGGTTGTGACACCAGCGGAGTTCCTGGCCGCCGGCTAATTCCGCGCTTTCATCGCCGACTCAGCAAATCTGCGAACGCCCCATTCGTCCACGGCCGTTTCCCAGGCCTTCGGGTCTTGCGGCGATGCGGGGATGGGTTGGCGCAGAAGTTTATTGGCGTCGGGGATCGGTACGTCCTGGCGAATGGCGCTGACCGCCTTGGCTGTTGCCAGGTAGTCGGCGTGGTCGTTGATGAGGCCGGCGAGGCGCGGGGTGAGGGGTTTGATGAGCGGTTCTTCATTGCAGGCTTGTTGAACGCCGGTGAGATCACCGAATTGCTGGATGAGGCGGACTGCTGTCTTGTCGCCAACTCCGTGGACGCCGGGGAGTCCATCGGAGGGATCGCCGCGCAGGGTGGCAACGTCCAGGTATTGCGCGGGGGAGACTCCGAAACGTTCGATGACGACTTCGGTGTTGAGCAACGGCCAGGCATCCATGCCGCCCTTGACGGTCATCAGGACGTGCGTTGCGTCGTCCACTAGTTGAACGAAGTCGCGGTCGCCTGTGACGATGACGGTGGAGAGGTTGTTCTTGGCTGCGAGGTGGCTGAGGGTGCCGGCAACGTCGTCGGCCTCGAAACCTTCCACCCCCACAACCGGGATGCCCCAAGCCCAAAGGATCTGATGGATCGCACCGATCTGGGGGCCGAGTTCATCGGGCTCGTCCTCCTCGTCGGTCGTTGGGTCCGCGAGGCGGTGGGTCTTGTAGCTGGGGAGTAATTCCACGCGCCAACCCGGACGCCAATCGGTGTCCCACGCGGCGATGAGGGTCGTTGGGTCGAAGCGTTCGCGCAGGCGCTCGATGGTCTGCAGGAGTCCGCGGATGGCGTTATGCGGGAAGCCGTCGGGGGCGGTCATGGGGGACGGCAGCGCATAGAACGAGCGGTAGTACAACGAGGCGGTATCCAGGATCATCAGGTCGGGCTTGGCGCGGGTCGATCCGTGCGGAGCGGGCGTCACGGCGGCAGTCTGGCACGGCATACCTTTGGACTATGGACATCATTCGTGGGCTGCAGGCGGCTATGCCTGAGCAGGACGTGGCAGCGATGGTCATCACCCCGGGGGCCGATCTTCGGTACGTGGCCGGGTACGACGCCAAGCCCCTGGAGCGGTTGACCGCGCTGGTCATCCCGGTGGCTGGCTCGGCGTTCATGGTGGCGCCGAAGCTGGAGGGGCATGAGGCGCGTTCCAGTTCCTTCGGGGCTGCAGGCGGTGAGGTGATCACCTGGGGGGAGACCGAGGATCCGTTCGCGATCGTGGCCGCTCGGATCTCTGCGTTGCCGGCTGGCGCGGTGGCGGTGGATGACCACATGTGGGCGGAGCGGGTGCTCCGGTTGCGCGCGTTGCTGCCCGAGCGCGAGCAGGTGCCGGCGGGTTCACTGCTGCGGGGACGGCGGTTGGTGAAGACGGATGCGGAGATCGAGTACTTAGCGCAAGCCGCTGCGGCCATCGATGCGGTGCATGCGCAGGTGCCGTCGATTCTGCAGGCCGGAATGACGGAGGCGGAAGCCGGATCTCTGATCGCCGATGCGATTCTGAAAGCCGGACACGTGCAGGTGGATTTCGTGATCGTGGCCAGCGGTCCCAATGGCGCCAGTCCGCACCACTCGGTGTCCGATCGGGTGATGCAGGTGGGTGATCCGGTGGTGGTGGATATCGGTGGCACGATGCCGACGGGCTATTGCAGCGATTGCACGCGCACGTATGTGTTGGGTGAGCCCTCGTCGGAGTATCAGGCGGCGTACAACATCTTGTTGTCGGCGCAGCAGCAGGCGTCTGAGTTCGTGGCACCGGGGCGTAGCTGCGAATCCATCGATGGACGTGCGCGCGACGTGATGGCGTCGTTCTCTTTGGATGGCGCGCCGTTGGCCGAGTACTTCATCCACCGAATCGGCCATGGCATCGGGCTGGAAAGCCACGAGGAGCCTTACTTGGTGCAAGGCAACGAATTGGCGCTAGAGCCGGGGATGGCGTTCAGCGTGGAGCCGGGGTTCTATGTGTCGGGGAAGT
>JAQCBM010000314.1 GCA_027729865.1 Actinomycetota bacterium | reverse complement strand
CGCCAAAGACATCGACGCTCTGCTCGATCAGGTCACGGAGGCTCAAGAGAAGTGGGCAGACGCACCAATGGATCTCCGCGCATCGGTGCTGCTGCGCATCGCCGCCATCCTTCGCGATCGCTCCCAGGATCTAGGTGCCCTAGCGACTGAAGAAATGGGGAAGCCCATCACCGAGTCGATTGCCGAAGTTGAGAAGTGCGCCTGGGTGTGCGAGTACTACGCCGAAGCATCGCCTCGTTTGCTGACTGAAGAGCAAGTCGCCGCCTCCGCATCGCTCAGCCTCGTGCGATACGAACCGTTGGGAATCGTTCTGGCGATTATGCCGTGGAACTTCCCCTTCTGGCAGGTGTTTCGATTCATCGCACCGACAGTCATGGCAGGCAACGCCGCAGTCCTCAAGCATTCACCGAACGTCACCGGAGTTTCCCTGGCAATTGAGCAGTTGCTTGTCGATGCGGGGCTTCCCGAGGGAGTCTTTCGCAGCCTAGTGATCGCCGAGAGTGCGGTTCCTGATGTTGTGGGCCAACTCATCCAGGATGATCGCATCGCAGCAGTCGCCCTAACAGGCAGCAATCGGGCTGGGGCCAGTGTTGCGATGAGCGCAGGTCGAGCCACGAAGAAGAGCGTGCTGGAACTCGGCGGATCCGATTCGTTCGTCGTTCTTCCCGACGCTGATCTGGACGTCGTCGTCCCAAAGGCTGTGGCGAGCCGCTTCTTGAACGCTGGCCAGTCCTGTCTATGCGCAAAACGTTTCATCATTCACAAGTCCATTGTCCGCGAATTCGGGCGTCGGTTCGCTGCTGCGGTAAGCGATTTGGTCGTTGGGCTGCCGAACGAGGCAACCACGAATATCGGACCCCTAGCTCGGCCGGATCTGGTCGCGACTTTGGAACGACAAGTGAACCAGTCGATTGGGGCCGGTGCCGTCGTCCTCACCGGTGGTCAGCGCTTGGGTCGAGGACCGGCCTGGTACGCACCAACAGTGCTGGTCAACGTGACGACGGACATGCCAGTCATGGCTGAGGAGACCTTCGGCCCGGTCGCCGCCGTGATTGCTTTCGACTCCGATCAAGAGGCGATTGAGTTGGCAAACGCCAGTCCTTACGGACTCGGTGCGAGCGTTTGGTCCTCCGACGTCGAACACGCGATGGACATCGGACGGCGGATTGATTCCGGGATCTTGTCCATCAATGCCGTCACCGCCTCTGACCCACGATTGCCTTTTGGGGGAGTGAAGCAAATCGGCTATGGACGGGAGTTGGGGGGTGCCGGTGCCCGGGAGTTCACGAACATCCGCACAGTGGTTGTTGCCTGATCCTTGTAGGCGTGGTCGTCGCCTCTGCGTCAGTAAGTGATCGAGTATGGCGGTCCATGCCAGACGAATGATCGCCTCATCTACTCACTGCCAGGATCGTAGTGTGTGTTCAGCAATTCGCCCACACTCAACTGATGGTTTCGCGCGCGCATGGCAGCCCTGGACGGATCACGCGCTTCAAGAGCCTCGAGGATCAATCTATGCTCGGCAACGACCGATTTGACATTCACGGTAGGGATAGTCAACGTAATGAACGTACGCGCGAAGGGTTCGAGTCGATCGAATGTTTGCAGGAGGGCCTGATTAGCTGAGGCCTGAACGATTAGCCGATGGAAGTGCGCATCGGCCTGTGTCAACTGTGAATAGTCATCTGAAGCCTGATGGTGTTCCATGTCTTCGCAGGTCTCCCTTAAGGCAACGAGCGTTGCCTCGTCCAGCAGTGGAGTGGCCAACCCGGCTGCAAGTGCATCGATCTCGGACCGGACAAGATTGTTGTCGACCAGCTCTTTGGTCGTTGGACGACGAACTCGAGCGCCACGTCGGGAGTGGATCGTTACGACCCCGATGGAGGCGAGTTCCCTCACTGCTTCGCGAACAGGGGATTGGCTAGTTCCCAATTCCTTACACAGTTGGAATTCGACGATCCTGTCGCCTGGTTTGTAGTAGCCCCTCAGGATCCTGTCTAGAAGGAAATTCTTCACAGACGTGGACAGCAATTCCCCACCGATGGGGGATTCGCTTGCGGTCTTCACAGGATCACCAATCTTAAGGGATGTACCTTAGTTGCCCAACAGCAGGCGCGTCCGGGAACCCGACAATTGCATCGCGTTGATCACGCATCGGGAAGCCTCGGCACACGTGCTGCTGATTCGGCTGCACTTAGGGCTCGTTAGTGATTGCGGGCGGCCCACTGTTTCATGAAGAGTTCAAAGATGGCGTCGGCAAACTCCGCGTCGTTGATATTGCTGTGCATCTCGACGACTTCGATATCAGGATCGAGAGTCTTCCGAATCGCTTCGAACAGAGGCGTGACGTCGACACCGTGCCACTGGCTGCCTTCTTTGAAGTAGTTGTCCAGACCATCCAACGGAAGTCCGACGGCTTTCGGGCCCGGTGACTGGTTGACGTGAACGGCAACGTATGTGCCGAGCTTGACAAGTTCATCGGGTGTGGCCAGGAGAGACGTGATGTTTGGATTGTGCACTAGCACATTCCGCTCAGGAGTGTTGTACTCGGCAGGAATGGTGTCGACCGGACCGAAATTGAAGACTTCGATGGCACCTGGCACCACTACGAGGGGAATGCCGGTTCGCACTGCGGCCTCCATCCGCTCGCATCCAGGGTCGAAGATGCCGTGGTTCCAGTGATTCAGCAATTCAGCCAGCGTGTAGTCGATGAGGCCGTCGATGACACCTTGGTCTATGAGGTGCTCCAGCCCCGCACCCTCGCCTACCGCGTGAAATGTTACGACTTCGAAGCCTGCGGATTCCAACTTTCCACGAATCCGCATGACCCCTGGAGTCGTGACGCCGAACATCGTGACGGCGATCAGGGGTTTGCTGTCTTCTGCCTTCGCCCAGATCTCCGCACGACTCTTGGCCATTCCGGCGGCGGCACCGGCCGCGTTGCCTAGGACCTTCTTGGAAATGCTATTCAACCCGGCGATGTCCGTTACAGCGTTCGCCATCAACATGTCTGAGTGGCCGACGTATGGGCGAGTGTTGTTGGAGGCCATGGTGCTGACGATCAATTTTGGGAAGCCGAGCGGGAGGTGCTTGAACGCACCGCTGAGCAGGTCGGTTCCGCCTGTTCCCCCGAGACCCATGACGGCGTCGATTCGGCCGGCGCTCACCAACTCTTC
>JAQCBM010000313.1 GCA_027729865.1 Actinomycetota bacterium | reverse complement strand
ACACGTAGTCCGGCACCTGCCCTGCCGCGAAGGTGATCTCACCGCGGATGAGGTCGTTCCACGTGTAGTCGTGATCGGGCATGCGGAAACGCACCACCGATTCACGGCCGTCGGCGCTATACGCCGCACGCTGTTCGTCGCTCAGATCTCGGCAGTGTCCGTCGTATCCCGGAGCACGCTTCTCGGCCATCGCCTGCTTGCGGCGTTCCTCGAGTTCCTCGGGGCTGCAGTAGCACCGGTAGGCCTTACCCGCGTCCAGCAGTTGCTGCACCATCGCCGCATAGCTATCCCGGCGCTGCGATTGCCGGTACGGCCCGTAGGGTCCGCCCACCTCCGGACCTTCATCCCAATCCAGGCCCAACCAGCGCAGCGCAGAGAGCAGAGCCTCGTAGGACTCCTCACTATCGCGAGCAGAGTCGGTGTCCTCGATACGGAAGACGAATGTTCCACCCGTGTGTCGAGCGAACGCCCAGTTGAAAAACGCCGTGCGCACCATGCCCACATGCGGGTTACCCGTGGGTGATGGGCAAAAGCGGACACGGATGTCGCTCACGGGGCTTCACTCCTCACAGGGTTGGTCAGTGTGCCGATGCCGGAAATCTGAACGCTGACCGAATCACCGCGCGTAAGCGGGCCCACGCCCTCGGGCGTTCCGGTCAAGATGACATCGCCGGGCAGCAACGTCATCACTGAGCTGATGTAGGCAACCAATGCCCGGACGTCGTGCACCATCGCATCGATCCCCGAGCGCTGGCGTACATCGCCGTTCACCATCACCGTGATGTCCGCGTCCTCAGGGCGCAGATCGGTTTGGATCCACGGACCGAGCGGACAGAACGTGTCGAACCCCTTCGCGCGCGTCCACTGCCCATCGGACTTCTGCAGATCCCTCGCGGTCACATCGTTGGCGCAGGTGTAGCCGAAGACGACATCGTTCACGCGGTCCACGGGTACGTCTTTGCACATGCGACCGATCACCACCGCCAACTCACCCTCGTGCTCCACCTGCTCGGACTGCCAGGGCAGGTCGATGGGATCACCGGGTCCCACCACCGAAGTATTCGGCTTGAGAAACAACAGCGGCTCTTCGGGGGCTTCTCCGCCCATCTCGGCTGCGTGCGCGTGGTAATTCTTGCCCACACACACGACCTTCGAGGGCAGTACCGGTGCCAGCAGTCGAACATCGGCCGCCTTGAGCACGCTGCCCTCGGGGCGGATTTCCACGAACGGATGCCCTGCTATCGGCGCAACGATCGTGTCCTCGGTTATTTCGTCGTCATCCCCGAGACCATCGAGGGCCCCGTACCAAATGTCATCACCTGCAGCGAACCGGCAAATCAGCACCCGGCAACCCTAATGACTGTCACGAACTACGACGACGAACCTTCGCGCAGCAGTCCGTAGGTAAGAGCGTCTTCCAGCGCCCGCCAGGACGCTGCGATCACGTTCTCGTGCACTCCCAGCGTGGTCCACTCGCGGTTACCGTCCGAGGTGGACACCAGAACGCGGGTCACGCTGGCCGTGCCGGAGGTTTCGGCATGGCCCTTTTCCAGGATGCGCACCTTGTAATCGACCAACTCAAGTGGCTCGAGCTGCGGATACAACTGGATGACAGCCGATCGAAGAGCTTTGTCGAGGGCGTTCACCGGACCATTGCCCTCGGCGGTGCTGATCATGCGTTCGCCCTTGGCCCGCACCTTCACCGTGGCCTCAGTGCGTACCCGGCCGTCGACGTCCTGTTCGACGATCGTCCGCCAGGACTCCACCTCGAAGCGCCGCTCCTGCTCATCGGCGCCCATCAGTATCAATTCGAACGACGCATCCGCAGCCTCGAACGTCCAACCCTTGGATTCCAAGTCCTTGACCGTCTCGACCACGCGAGTGACCCGCTCCTTGTCCGAGGAAAGGTCATAGCCAAGTTCCTTGCCCTTCATTTCGACCGATGCGCGCCCGGCCATCTCCGTCACCAACACCCGCTGGTCACCGCCCACCAGGGCTGGATCGATGTGGTTGTACAACTCCGGGTTCACCTTGAGTGCCGAGGCGTGCAGTCCGGCCTTGTGCGCGAAGGACGACACACCCGCGTACGCCTGGTGGGTATCGGGGGCGATGTTCGCGATCTCCGCAATCGCATGTGAAATGCGACGAGTGTCGGCAAGTTTGCCTGACGGCAGACACTCGATTCCCATCTTCAATTCGAGATTCGCCACCACGGCAAAGAGGTCGGCGTTGCCGGTGCGCTCACCGTACCCATTCGCGGTGCACTGCACGTGCGTCACGCCTGCCGAAACGGCGGTCACGGTATTTGCAACCGCGCACGCGGTGTCGTCCTGGCAATGGATGCCGAGTCGAACACCCGAACGCGCCGCCACGTCCGACACGATCTCCGCCATGCCCAGCGGCAACATCCCGCCATTCGTGTCGCACAGCACGCCCACGGAAGCGCCCGCTTCGGCAGCTGCCACCAGCAGCCGAACCCCGTACTCCGAATCGTGCTTGTAACCGTCAAAGAAGTGCTCCATGTCCACGAACACGCGCCGGCCTTCACCCACCAGGAAGGCCACGGTGTCGCGGATCATCGCTTCGTTCTCATCCAGTGTGGTCTTCAGTGCCTGCTCCACGTGCCACACATCCGACTTCGCCACCAACGTGACCACCGGGGCACCGGAATCGAGCAGCGCGCGCACCTGCTGGTCCTCAGCCACGACAACCCCGGCCTTGCGAGTAGCACCGAACGCCACCAACTGCGCGTTCTTCAAGGAAAGTTCGCTTTGCGCCCGCGCGAAGAACTCGGTGTCCTTCGGCAGCGCGCCGGGCCAGCCACCCTCGATGAAGCCCACGCCGTAGTCGTCCAAGAGTCGCGCTACCGCGAGCTTGTCGTTCACCGAGTACGAAATGCCCTCGCGCTGGGCACCATCGCGCAGCGTGGTGTCGTACACGTGGAACGAGTCCGGCCTGCTCATGCTTCCTTCTCTCTTCTCCATCAAAAAAGCCCCTCGCTAGGCGAAGGGCAGCGCGTCGGGGGGTATCGACGCGCTAAGTAATGATGATGATGCTGGTGGTGCTGGTGTGCTTCACGGGCGACATCCTGCCACACCCACGAACCCCCCTCCCGCGAACGGGCAGTTTCCAGCCCTCGAACGGGCAATTTCCAGCCCTCGAACGGGCAATTTCCAGCC
>JAQCBM010000312.1 GCA_027729865.1 Actinomycetota bacterium | reverse complement strand
TGACCATCGCCCCCACCACACCGAACCATGTTCACGGGTGATGCGGATGTGGTCTTCAACGGACCCTTCGCCGGAGGGAGTCGGGCGAACCTTCACGAAGAGGTTTGTTGGCTCGATCACGACGGAAATGTTACGCACAGTCCTCATCGGCCATCTTTGGCCTGGTTACTGACGTCCACCTGCATGCCCGCAATCGTCAATGAAGTTCGCAGCAGCGCTGTATCGGTGGGGGCTCCGCTGAGGTGCGACTGCAGAACTCCTCGTTCAGACGCCAATCAACCCACTCTGGCGAGAGCGCTCTCGGGGTCGTTTACTGTCTCCTATGTGAACCGTCCGCCAGAGTTCATTGGACTCGCATACACAGGTGACGTCGATGAAGTAGTCGCTCGCTGCGATCCTGTACTTGGGTTCGGCTGCTTCGAGATCCCCGTGTCCGGAACATTGACGGCATTGGTCGGAAAGAACGGAACTGGGAAAACGCGATTCCTTAAGAGCATCGGAATCCAGTCAGAGCTGCTCTACAAGATGGCACCTCCCGCTGCCGATATCGGCGGACGACAGCTGGGCGAACCGCTCTGGAACCTGGCTGAGGCCAGCAGAGAGGAGGACGAATGGTTCGCCCCAAACGCCAATAGCCAGGGGGGTGTCGACGGGTTTTGGTCGGAGTCGCCGCGTTCACGCGCCCACACCTTGTCCGAGTTCAACAATGCAGATCGCGACTGGAGCGCCTTCTTCCTCCCAGGGGAAACCCTGACGGAACCGACAGAAGCGAAGTACTTGTTCCCAACAGCTACCGGGCAGCGGTTCGCACATCACTTGTGGGCAAACTCAGCCAGAGCCCAGCAGCTCCAGCCGAGCTGGCTCGAGAAGCTTGCGCCTTTGGCCGCAACAGCGATGTACACGGCGTGGAACGGAAATGTTGTCTCGCCGATGGCGGCCGACTGGGAGTGGCGAGAGAAACTTTTCATGTTGGCCGTTGGCCGTGAGATCGCTGAACAGTGCGTAATCAGCCTCACAGGGGCGACGCACGGAAGCACACAGCGGCTTCGGTTCTGGTTTGAAGCCGACGCCGCCCGTACACCCGCACTGTCGTTACTGATGATCGGATGTCAACGCGCTCTCCCAGATGGCCTTTACCGCCATGATCTCGGTGACGCCATCCGCGGCGACGGTGACGACGAGGATCCGACGCTTAGCCAACCAGAGTTCATTCAGGAGAACTTCGGGTCCGTCGTATACGCAAACGGTGACGCCGGCTTAGTGACGCATCCGGGCTCAACGCGACATTTCACGCCACTTCTTCCGCTGGCGCTGTATTCATTCGCAGCTGTGCTCCATGCCGACGACGAGCACGCGCTGTTTCTTGAGGGCGACTCTGTGCTGGCATCCACCCAACAGCGAGCGCCACATGGCGGTGTGCAACCGCCTGAACCAACGTCATGGCACGGCGCAGCAGAGTTAGGAGGGTCCTTCGACATGTTCGCGGACGTCGAGCTCGACGGACCCCGTATCAACTTGACCGCGGGCCTTACACGACGTCGAGAGGCAACCGAGGAGGCTTGGCGCGACTCATTGCTTCTCGGGCGCAGCACCACGAACCCTTGGAACATGACCGTCCAAATCGAAGAACAGCAGTTCTTGAATGTCTTCGTACGCATTGTCAATCGAGTGAGCCACCTGCTGATGGAAGACCCCCCGACAGCATGTATCGACATCTCGACGGGGCGAGTGGAATGGCGCTTCATCAAGCTCGGCCCAGCTCCAAACAGCCGCGGCGACACCCTCGCACTCGACCAACTGAGCCTGGCCGAACGGCGTTGGTGTGCCTTTGCAAACCTGCTTACGTCACGATTTTTCCTAAATGCAGTCAACGCTCTCGGTGAGCCTGACGACCAAGAGTGGGCATCGTCAGCACTCGTCACTCACCCCGCTGATCCGTTCGGGCACACTCCCACCATCGTCACAATCGACGAGCCCGAGGCCGGACTTCACCCGACCGCTATCCGCCACCTCAGCCAAGGACTTGAGCAGCTTGGCGACGCGCTCCACGTGCATTTTGTTGTCGCGACCCACTCGCCTCACGTCCTCCGCACTGTCCGACGCGCTTCGGGAACCGTCGCACACGCACATGTCAACAGCCGTGGACAAACGATTTTTGAGGCAGTTGACCCATCGGAGCTCGATTCGCTCGCCTCTTTGATTGGCATGCACCAGGAAGACATCCTGCAGATGACGTCAACATTCGTGTTTGTTGAGGGTGAACACGACAAGGTCGTCCTCGAAGCAGTGCTGGAGGACTCGCTCGCCCAAGCCGGGGCAGTCATCGTGCCAATGCGTGGCGCGGACGACAGCCACCAGATTGTGGATAGCGCGATCCTTTGGCGATTTCACGAGGGACGGATCGTCGTAGTGCTTGACAGCCTCAATACCGAACGAATTACGACCGCCCTCACCGAAGCTCAGGTCCTGCTTCGCGAAGGTGCCCGTGACGAAGCATTGGCGGTCATCGAGACCTTGAAGACCGGTTCGACAGACGAGGGAACGCGCGAACTCGGAGCACTTCACGAACTATTTGTCCACGCGGTGCTATCGGATCGGCTTCAGCGCCTCGAGGTGTTTTCCCTCGCGAAACCCGACATCATCAATTACTTCCACCCCGTTGAGCTCGGAGCGCCTCCAGATAATTCTGACTTCGGCAGCGCAACGCTCGAGGAGATTTGGCCCGAGCTTGTGAAGCGCCACCGAAATGCGCCGAGGAAGAACAGGCCCGGCTTCAAAACGTGGGCGCTTCTTCAACTCGGTATCTCGGGCGACGTCACCAGCGTGCTGTCGAACGCAGCACGAAACCTGGACCGCATTCCGTCGGACTTCGACGACCTGCGCAGACTTGTGCTCAACCGGCCATAAGGCTCACGATCTCCGTTAGGGGCGCACAGGGTGACCAACCACCTGAGAGTTCTTGCTTCGCATCACGACCTCTAGCGATCGCTCAGGGCAAGGTTCCGCTTGACCGGACCGACGGCATGGCTATGTGCCCACCCATCAGTGCTCGATTCTCGTGCAGCGTCTCGGCAACGGAGTCTGAGGCACCGGTCAGTTCGCAAGGCTAAGCGGTTAGGCCGAACCGTGCGGCGACGTCGCTGTCGCCGATGACGGTCAAGCTCATGACCGCCCGGCTCGCGGCC
>JAQCBM010000311.1 GCA_027729865.1 Actinomycetota bacterium | reverse complement strand
ACGACGAAGACCTCGCCAAAGTGCAGCAGGTGATCGACGCGGCAGGTAAAGAAATGGGTGAGGATCCGGAGTACAACGGCATCTTGCTCGGTAACCCCACCTACTCCGCGATCACCGAACTCACGGCAACGTCCGTCATCGTCCGCGTGAATACCAAGATCGTGCCGAACGGCAACCAGTGGTACGCGGGTCGAGTGATCAGGCAGAAGATGAAGGAGGCCTTGGACGCCGCTGGCATCCACATCCCCTACGACGGCCTCCAGGTGCGAACGATTCAAGCCGGCGCCAGCGCCACTTCCACACCTTCACCGGATCACCACGATGCACCGCACGTCGAGCGGGACTTCGCCCAAGGCCGCGCCTCCGACAATGCCCCGGCTTCAGGCGACCCGACGGCTCCCGATCCCCAGCCCTAGCCATGCGCTCACCGGCGCGATAAGTCGCGTCAGGGCACGATCCGCGCAAGACTGATGGAGTGAGTCTTCGCTGCCTCGTTACCGGCGCAACTGGATATGTCGGTGGACGCCTTGTGCGCGAACTGCTCGCCAAAGGGCACATAGTCAGGGTTCTCGCGCGTACTCCAGAGAAACTCCGTGACTTTCCCTGGGCCGACCAGATCGAAGTAGCGCATGGAGATGCCACGGATCCGGACGCGGTCGCTCGTGCTCTCGAGGGCATGGATGTCGCCTACTACCTCATGCACTCGCTGCAAGAAGGTCCACGACTCGAACAGGCCGAAACATCGATGGCTCGCACCTTCGCCACCGCGGCGAAAGGCAGTGGAATACGGCGGATCGTGTACCTCGGCGGCCTCGCGCCCGAGATTCCGACCGACGAGATGTCCCCGCACATGCGCTCGCGCGTGAATGTGGGACGCATCCTTCGCGACTCCGGCGTTCCCACTATCGAGTTCCGAGCGGCAGTGATCATCGGATCGGGCTCGGCATCTTTCGAGATGTTGCGCTATCTGACCGAACGCCTTCCGGCGATGGTCACGCCGCGTTGGGTTCGCACCAAGACTCAGCCCATCGCAATCCGGGACGTCTTGCGTTACCTGGTGCTTGCGGCCGACTTACCTCCGGAGGTGAACCGCGCGTTCGACCTTGGCGGACCTGAAGTTCTCACGTATCAACAGATGATGCAGCGGTACGCGGCGGTCGCCGGGCTAACGCCACGCATAATCCTTCCGATCAACATGCTCAGCCCGCAGCTGTCAAGTCACTGGGTCGGCTTAGTCACACCAGTCCCCCGCGCCATTGCCCGCCCACTCGTTCGATCGTTGAAGCATCCGGCCGTGTGCCATGAGCACGACATAGCGCAGTGGATTCCCGATCCGCCGGATGGACTCCTCACCTTCGATCAGGCCGTGGAATTCGCGCTGACACGTATTCGCGAAGCCAACGTCGCAACCCGCTGGACCGGAGCTTCCACACCCGGTGCACCGAGTGAGCCTCTCCCCGGTGACCCGGAGTGGGCCGGCGGTTCCCTGCACACCGATGTGCGAACCGTGGACACCTTCGCAAGCCCTGAGCAACTGTGGACGGCGGTCGAATGCATCGGCGGCGAGAACGGTTGGTACTCCTCGAGCATGTTGTGGGAGGCCCGAGGGCTCATCGACCGAGCCGTCGGTGGAGTGGGGTTACGCCGGGGTCGTCGCGATCCGCACACCCTGATGGTCGGTGAAGTGGTGGACTTCTGGCGGGTTGAGGAACGCATCCCACCACGATTGCTGCGCCTGCGTGCCGAGATGAAGATGCCCGGCCGTGCTTGGTTGGAGTTCACCGTCGAAGCCCGCGAAGGCGGCGGATCTCGACTCATCCAACGTGCCGTCTACTGGCCTCGCGGCATCGCCGGACACGCGTACTGGTGGTCGGTGGCGCCCTTCCACGCGTTTGTCTTCCCGCCGATGGCCCGCCACATCGTCGAGCGAGCCGAATCACTCGCCCGGGTGCCAGGCCCCGCAGGCGTATCCGACACAATCGAGGCGTGACGTCAACCCAGGCGAGCGAACCGACCCCCTACGAGATCTTCGGCGGGCATGCTTTCTTCGCTTCATTGGTCGGTTCGTTCTATTCACGTGTTGCGAACGACGACGTCCTTCGTCCGATGTATCCACCCGGATCGCTCGAGGGCGCCCAGTGGCGACTGCAGGCATTCCTCGAGCAGTACTGGGGTGGACCGACCGACTACAGCGATCAGCGCGGCCACCCCCGGCTGCGCATGCGGCACATCGGGTTTCATATCGATGCCCGTGCCCGCGACCGTTGGTTGACCCACATGCGAGCCGCCCTCGACGAGCAGGGTCTACCCCCCGATCAGGACGCCGTGCTGTGGCAATATCTGCAAGGCGCGGCTTTCGGCCTGCAGAATGTGGCAGACGAGCTACCCGAGAACCCGCCCACCGGCCAGATTTTCAACGCGGAGCCAACTACCTGACATGACCAGTTCCGGAGGAAGTGTGAACGCGCCCATGGATGTATGCGCTTACAGGCACGCTCGCCCGTGGTGGCGCGACGCCGTCGTCTACCAGGTGTATCCGCGCAGCTTCGCCGATGCAAACGGCGACGGCATCGGTGACGTGCCGGGCATCATCGATCGACTCGACTACCTCGTCGATCTTGGTGTGGACGCCGTGTGGATCTCGCCGTTCTACACGTCGCCCCTGAACGATGGCGGCTACGACGTCGCTGACTTCCGTGACGTCGACGAGCGCTTGGGCTCACTAGCGGACATGGACGAGCTGATCGAACAAGCCCACGCACGCGGACTGCGCGTGATCATGGACATCGTCCCTAACCACACCAGCAGCGAGCACCGGTGGTTCCAAGAACTTCTGCACTCCACACCCGGCACGCCGAATTGGGAGAAGGCCGCGGCCCGCTATGTGCTTCGCGTGGGCAAGGGTGATGCGCACGACGAACCGCCCACCAACTGGCGCAGCGTTTTCCATGGACCGGCATGGTCGCGGCTCGTTCTTGCGAACGGAACCGTCACGGATTACTGGTACCTGCACCTGTTTGATAACTCGCAACCCGATGTCGACTGGACGAACCCGGAGGTACGCGCCGAGTTCAAGGACGTTCTGCGCTTCTGGTTCGACCGGGGCGTGGATGGATTCCGCATCGACGTTGCGCACGGATTGGCGAAGGATCAATCATTCCCCGACATGGATTACGCCTCGCTCCC
>JAQCBM010000310.1 GCA_027729865.1 Actinomycetota bacterium | reverse complement strand
TGAAAAACGAGCCGGAGTGGATGCTCGAACTTCGGTTGAAGGGTCTGCGGTTGTTCGAGAAGAAGCCCATGCCCACCTGGGGTTCGAACCTGTCGGGAATCGACTTCGACAATATCAAGTACTTCGTCCGCTCGACCGAGAAGCAGGCAACGAGCTGGGACGAATTGCCCGACGACATCAAGAACACCTACGACAAACTCGGCATCCCCGAGGCCGAGAAGCAACGCCTAATCGCTGGCGTTGCAGCGCAGTACGAATCCGAAGTCGTGTACCACGCGATCCGCGAGGATCTCGAGGAGCAAGGTGTCCTCTTCCTCGATACCGACACCGGTCTTCGGGAGCATGAAGACGTGTTCCGTGAGTACTTCGGCTCGGTTATCCCGGTGGGCGATAACAAGTTCGCGGCGCTCAACACGGCGGTGTGGTCCGGCGGATCGTTCATCTACGTTCCCAAGGGCGTTCATGTGGAGATCCCGCTGCAGGCGTACTTCCGCATCAACACCGAGAACATGGGCCAGTTCGAGCGGACGCTGATCATCGTCGACGAGGACGCCTACGTCCACTACGTCGAGGGTTGCACGGCACCGATCTATTCCTCGGACTCGTTGCACTCGGCCGTGGTCGAGATCGTTGTGAAGAAGGGTGGCCGCTGCCGCTACACCACGATTCAGAACTGGTCCACCAACGTCTACAACCTCGTGACCAAGCGCGCCGTGGCGCAGGAGGGCGCGACGATGGAGTGGATCGACGGCAACCTCGGCTCCAAGGTCACCATGAAGTACCCGGCCGTGTGGATGACCGGACCGCATGCCAAGGGCGAGACACTCTCCGTGGCTTTCGCCGGCGAAAAGCAGCACCAAGATGCTGGCGCCAAGATGGTTCACGCTGCGCCGTACACCTCGTCCACGATCGTGTCCAAGTCCGTGGCACGCGGCGGTGGCCGCACGTCCTACCGCGGCCTCGTGCAGGTGCAGGAGGGTGCGCATCACTCGAAAAGCACCGTCAAGTGCGATGCGCTGCTCGTTGATGACATCTCGCGTTCGGACACCTACCCATACGTGGATGTCCGCGAAGACGACGTCGCGATGGGGCACGAGGCCACGGTGTCGAAGGTGAGCGAAGACCAATTGTTCTACCTGATGTCGCGTGGTTTGGATGAAGACGAAGCGATGGCCATGATCGTCCGCGGTTTCGTTGAGCCAATCGCTCGTGAACTGCCGATGGAGTACGCACTCGAACTGAACCGCCTCATCGAGCTGCAGATGGAAGGGGCAGTCGGTTGAGCAACACCACTGCACCTCCATCAGATCTCTCACCTCGGGTCATCTCGAATGATCCGGCTTTGCATGAGGTGCCGAACGGTCGCGAAGAGGAGTGGCGATTCACGCCGATCAAGCAGGTCGCTGACTTCTTCCAGTCGCAGGAGTGGGCGAGCATCGGTGCGAAGGATGCACAGTTCGTGACGGTTCGCCCCGGCGATCACGACAGTGCGATCGAACAAGCCACCGGGTGGCAGGCGATCGATCTGCCGTCGGCGTTGGCGAGGTCGCAGGCAACACAGGTAGTGAATATCGCGATCCCGGCCGAGCATGTGAGCGGCGAGGTGATCGTCGTGGACCTCACGGCCGCGCAGGGCGGCAACTACGGTCGGGTGGAGATCGAGGCTGGTGCGTTCTCTAAGTCGACGATCGTGCTGCGCCACGACATGACCGCCGACGTCAGCGGTGTGATCGTCACGAATGTGTCAGATCAGGCCGACCTCACGGTCTTGAACATGTACGACGGGCCGCGAACGAGCCGCCACATGTGGCAGTGGGCCACCACTGTGGGTCGTGATGCGCAGTTCCTGGGACTGTCGATAACCCTCGGTGGTGCGTTCGTGCGGCTGTCGCCGTCTGTCCGCTATGCCGGGCCGGGCGGTTCGGCGCAGATGCTCGGCGCATTCCTGGCGACCGATGAGCAGTTCCAGGAGTTCCGGTTGTTCGTCGATCACAACGAACCGCATTGCAGAAGTAACGTCGTTTTCAAAGGTGCGTTGTCGGGTGAAAACACCCACACCGTGTGGATCGGCGACGTCCTGGTTCGACGCGAAGCTGTGGGCATCGAGACCTATGAAATGAACCGCAACCTTCTGCTCAACGACGGTCCGCGTGCGGATTCGGTGCCCAACCTCGAACTCGAGACCGGCGACGTCGTGGGGGCCGGGCACGCCAGTGCCACCGGACGGTTCGACGACGAACAACTGTTCTATTTGCAGTCACGAGGTATTCCCGAGGATCTCGCCCGACAGCTCGTTGTCCGAGGGTTCTTTGTCGAGGTGCTCGACAAGGTCGCCGACGAACAATTGCGCGCGGATGTGCTACTCCGTATCGAGGAACGGATCGGCATGCAGAGCTGGGAGCTTGACGAGGTGAGCGCGTGAGCGATCAAGTTCTTGTCGATGTGTGCGCCCTGGGTGACCTCGGTATTGACAGTGTGCGCAAAGTCGATGCCGGCGGTCAGGACATCGCCCTCGTGCGCTGCGACGAGGGAGTCTTTGCCATTGGTAACCGCTGCTCGCACGCGGACGTTGACCTCTCGGAAGGAGAGGTCGAGGGGTGCGCGCTGGAGTGCTGGCTGCACGGGTCGCAGTTCGACCTTCGCACCGGCATGCCGTTGTCACCACCCGCGGTGCAGCCGGTTCCGACCTACACCGTGGTGATCGAGGGCGAAGGGGATGCTGCCCGCGTCCTTATCGATCCGCAGCCACACATGAGTGCCGAATAGAACTTCACGCAAACAACGACGTTAGGAAAAGACATGAGCACGTTGGAAATCAAGGACCTGCACGCGAGCGTGGTGACCGATGCCGGTGAAACCCCGATTCTCAAGGGCGTTGACCTGACGGTTGAGTCTGGACGCATCCAGGCCGTCATGGGCCCCAACGGCAGCGGTAAGTCCACACTGGCCTACGTGATCGCCGGGCACCCGAAGTACGTGGTGACCAGTGGATCCATCACGCTCGATGGTCAGGATGTCCTGGAAATGAGCGTGGACGAGCGTGCCCGTGCAGGCCTGTTCCTCGCCATGCAGTACCCGGTCGAGATCCCGGGTGTCTCGGTCTCCAACTTCCTTCGGACTTCCGCCACAGCCGTGCGCGGTGAGGCCCCGAAGCTGCGTACCTGGATCGGTGAGGTCAAGGAGGCCATGGCCG
>JAQCBM010000309.1 GCA_027729865.1 Actinomycetota bacterium | reverse complement strand
AGTATTTTCCACTGATTGACTGACGGCGACGTTTAACTCCGAGAGTTCCTTGGCGTAGCCGTTTACGGTCGTTACCAAGTTGCTCAATGAAGCAGAGTGATTAGCGGTAATCTCTCCCAACTCTTTCGCCGAGTTGTTTAGCCAATCCGTGACGGCGTTTGCCTGGGACAGCACCTGCACGCGGGCACCCGAATCCGCTGGCTCCCGAGCAACGTCAGAGAAACTGCTCCACAAAGCATCCAGCTTCGTTTGGAGTCCATACGAAGTGGGCTCTGGGAATACTTCTTCAACTTCGTTGAGCACCGAACTCGCAACTGCAAGGTTTTGCATCTGAGCGCCTTCGGTGCGCGAGCGGTCTCCGAGGATCGCGTTGTGCAGCCGTGAGATAGCCGAGACGTTAACACCGGTCCCAGCGGTCATGTCCACACGTTGGCGTGCATACCCCGGGGTATTAACGTTTGCGATGTTTTGCCCGGCAACATCAATGGCTATCCGTTGAGTGCGCAGCGATGACAATGCGGTCGAGATTCCCGCCCAGGTGCTCATTAGAGCCCCTCATCGACAAAGACTGACGTTTTCGGGGCGCTCTCCGTCGAGCCTCCGGCCTGGTAGAGGTTCAGCGAGGGTTCGGAATCGCCGTGAATACTCGACATCACCGCTTGGGTGGCCTGTTGGGCTGCTGCGGCCAATTCTCGATTCAGCGCGGTCACCGCCTGAATCCGCGTTGACAGATCACTGAAGGCTTCGTAATGCTCGTTCAACAACCCATTCCACGGTTCTTCAGCAACTTCAGCTAACTGGGTCAGACTCGGGGAGAGATCTACTCCTAGCTCGCGGGCCGCTTGATCGAATCGAACGGCGCGTTCCAATTCGATGGATCGAACTTTGTCGATTGCCTCTTCGATCTCGGTACTGGCACGCACCAGCCACACGTCCCGGCCGCTCATGAGGAGCATTTGCTGGACGTCAAGGCGGAACAGCAGATTTTCGAGAATGTCGCGTTCCCGCCACAAAACAGCGGACAAACCAGAAAGATCCATGCTCACCTCCTCGTACGTCACGCGCTGCGTTTAGCGCTCGGTATGTGCGCTGGAAGGAGTATCGGCATTAGGGAGGGTGATCTGAGGAATTCCTTCGAGAATTACACGGGCGTCTTTTTCCTGGAAGTTCTATCGGCATCCTCAGGGTCCACTTGAGGGTTTTGCGACTAGGGCTCAGCATTTCGCCGTATCGGACCGAAGAACACAACACGTTCCAAAATTTTTCACATATTTTTCTAATGACCGGGTTGTGCTCGGTCAAACTTTGCGCTTTACTTTGCTCACCTACGGGGTGGGAATGGACCTCCGCCTCACCGCAGAGAGGGACTCCGGTTCTTCCGAGGGCATGGATGCTCGCAACACTGCGCGTCGCTTGTCGGCGTGCACGGGAGCAGACATGTCACTTACTCCTTCCCCAAGGGGGTCAGACCATGCCTCAGGTACGTCCCAGGCACTCGTCGCGGAGAACCTTGCCCTGGTCGGGTACGTCGTGAGTGAGGTTGCGATGCGGCTTCCGTCGTACGTGGATCGTGAAGACCTCCGATCGGCCGGGCTCGAGGGGCTCGTCCAGGCCTCCCTCGCTTTCTCCGAGGACAGAGGCGTACCTTTCCGTCACTATGCAATTGCCCGCATCCGCGGAGCGATCATGGACGATTTGCGCCGCAATGACTGGGCCAGCAGATCGGTGCGGCAAGCCGGCCGGGCTCGCGAGCAGGCAGTGGACCACCTGATGGCTGCATTGGGGGGTACTCCCAGCAACACAGCGGTGGCCGAGTACATGGGAATCAGCGTCGAGGAATTACGAAACCTTGATGCGTCCTTGATCCGGGGAAGCGTCCTCTCGCTAGACGCAGCGCCAGCTCCAGGCGCTGTCCGGACAGGTGAAACCTTGGAGGCGCCCGCATCCGACCCCGAGGACCGGGTTCTCGAAGACGAGCTTCACACCTACCTTCGTGCAGCTGTTGCCGAACTCCCCGAGCGCCTTCGCACAGTCATCACCCGCTACTTCCTGCAAGGCCAACCGATGGTGGATATCGCCAAAGATCTCGGGGTAACCGAATCGCGGGTTTCCCAGTTGCGGGCCGAGGCGATGATTCTGATCCGCGACGGCATCAACTCGCACCTGGCTCCTGAGCAGGTCCCCGCCTCAGCGCGACCTGGAGGTGCGGTCGATCGCAAGCGCGCGGCTTACTTCGCCGCAATAGCCGAACATCGACTCAGCGCCATGCAACAGCAGATGCATCGTGACTCACCAGTCACAGACACAACACCCGCTCATGCCCCTGTCGAGGTGGTGGCGTGATGTTCAAATTTTTGCGCCACAATCAAAGCCAGCTAACCGTCAGCAACGTCTCATCGCAAGGCACTCAATCATCACGGCAGGAGCACGCACATGGCATTTGAAATTAGCGCGAACCCGGTCGCGATGCAGGCATACAACAATTTGGCGGTCAACCAGGCGCAAGCCTCTCAGGCCTTGGCCAAGGTCTCGCGCCAAGACGGTGGGGCCAGCCGCATTTCGTTCGACGAGACCCAGTCGGTCTCGCAATTGCAGTCAACTCTCGCCACAAGCCAGCGCGCCATCACCAGCACCCAAAACGCGATCAACGCCCTCGAGGTGGCAAGAGCCGCCTACTCAGAAGCCCTGTCGTTAGCCAACGAAGGTCTGACCCTCGCCAACGCACGCCTTGCAGGAGAGGGGGACTCTGCGGCGATCGACACTCGACTGACTGCTATCGCGGCTCGAATCAGCGATATCGACTCGAGTGCCACGAGCGGAGGGAACCCCGTCCTTGGGCAAAGCCTGTCGGTGACCGTCAACGGTGGTGGCGACACCATCACCCTCACTCCGAGCTCGATAGCGTCGATTGACACATCCGAATCGGTCGTCGCCGGCTACACCAATGCGATTTCGTCGATCTCGGCCGCAGCCGAGACCAACAGCGCCAATCTGGCAGCCCTGTACGGAACGCTCCAAACGCTTGAATCGACGGTTGCGACTCAACAGTCTGCCGTCGGCCAGATCCTGGACGCAGGTCTCGCCGCAGAGATGATGGCGGTCACATCGGAGAACATCATGACTGACGCCGTCAGCGCCATGGTGGCGCAATCGACCCTCATGTCCGACAAGGTGCGGAGTCTTCTCCAGTAACCCAAGGTGCGGTCACTCTGCATGCG
>JAQCBM010000308.1 GCA_027729865.1 Actinomycetota bacterium | reverse complement strand
ATTGAGGGATCTCGAACGGGCGCTCAGTGCCCGTTTGGCCTCGGGGGATGTCGGCGACGACGAGATGCCGGTTTTGACGCGTGAGCGGCATTGTGAGGGAGTGGCCTACGCCCAAGAAGAAGTGGGCCGTTTCGGTTTGGCTTTGCGAGACGGGGTGCCCGCGGAGATGGCGGCGGTGCACCTGAGGGAGGCCGTCAGCAGTTTGGAATGTCTGGTGGGCGCCATCGATCATGAAGAGGTTTTGGATCGTGTCTTTCGCTCGTTCTGCATCGGCAAGTGAAGGTAGATGAAGAAGTCTTGTGATGTAGTGGTCGTAGGTGGCGGTCACGCTGGCGTCGAAGCGGCCAGCGCCGCCGCTCGTCTTGGTTGCCACGTCATCTTGTTGACGCCTGACCTGTCTCGCGTCGGTCAGATGAGTTGCAATCCAGCCATCGGGGGCGTAGCCAAGGGCATTGTGGCTCGTGAGGTCGATGCGCTGGGCGGCGTGATGGGTCGTGCCACCGACGCGAGTCGCATTCAGTTCCGCATGCTAAATCGCTCCAAGGGTCCGGCGGTTTGGGGCCCAAGGGCGCAGTGCGACCGCGCGTTGTATGCCAGAGCGGTGCGCCGTGTGCTCGAAGAGCATGGATCACTCGAACTGTATCAAGATGTGGTAACCGGGCTTGTGATTGATCAGGGCTCCCGTGGGCGCAGGGTGGTGGGTGTTGTGACGCGCGGCGGTGTCGAGGTCGTCGCAAGCTCGGTGGTGATCACCGCGGGCACGTTCTTGCGCGGCCGGATTCATATCGGAGGGCAGGCGGGTCTTGAGGCCGGACGTGATGGAGAGCCCGCGTCGATCGAGCTCGCCGAGATGTTGGAGTCGTCAGGTCTTGTGGTGCAGCGGTTCAAGACAGGCACACCTCCGCGTATCGATGGGCGCTCGGTTGATTTCGACTGTCTTGAGGAGCAGCCGGGTGATGACTTCGATTACCGTTTTTCGGCCTACGCCCAGGAGACGGTGCCGACACAGTTGCCGTGCTGGATAACCTGGACCGACGACCGACTCAAACAGATCGTTCAGGAGAACCTGAAGCGAAGCGCACTCTACGGGGGAGAAATCGGTGGCCGGGGTCCACGGTACTGCCCGTCGATCGAAGACAAGATTGTGCGCTTTCCCGATGCAGCCCGCCATCAGGTGTTTCTGGAGCCCGAGGGACTTGAGACGACGGAACTGTATGTAAATGGCCTGTCGACCTCGCTGCCGGGCGAAATTCAGTTGAAATTTTTGCAAAGCATTCCCGGCCTTGAATCAGTGCGGATGACCAAGGTGGGGTACGCCATTGAATACGACTACTTTCCCCCGCACCAACTGCGTCACACTCTCGAAGTTCGAGACGTTGAGCAGCTCTTCTTTGCCGGCCAAGTCAACGGTACGACAGGATACGAAGAGGCCGCCGGCCAGGGCATCGTGGCTGGAATCAACGCGGCACTCAAGGTGCAGGGGCGACCGCCTTTTGTGCTGGAGCGCGACCAGGCCTACATCGGCGTACTCATCGATGACCTGATCACCAAGGGTGTCGATGAGCCGTACCGGTTGTTTACCTCCAGGGCTGAATACCGATTGCTGCTGCGGCAGGATAACTGCGTGGCTCGACTGGGTTCGCTGGCTTCGGATCTCGGGCTCCTCACACCCGAACAGCGAGCTGCACTCAACGAGCACAAGCAGCTTGAGTCATCTGTGCGTTCGTGGTTTGTTGAGCAGGGCCTGAAGCCCAGAGATATCAATGAAACCCTTGTTGCGATGGGTTCCGAACCTGTTTCCGAGGCCGTCCGGGCTATTGATCTCGTGAAGCGCCCAGAGGTGAGTGTTGATGGCCTGCTGGCCGTATCTCCCAAAACGCGAAAACAGTGGACGGACGATTGGGGCGATGCGGCCACGACAGCAGCCTGCAAGGCGTTTGAGATCGAGGTTAAATACGAAGGCTACGTAGAGCGTGACCGGCAACGGGCTGCTCGGCTACGTGAGCGAGCTGGGGTTCGTCTTGGGGAAGGGGTGCCGTACATGGACTTTGTGACGCTCTCGTATGAGGCGCGGGAAAAGCTTACGCACCACACCCCCGAGACACTCGCACAGGCCGAAAGAATCCCTGGGGTTTCGCAGATGTGCAGAATTTGTGGTTGGAGGTGCGCCGCTGGAGGGGCAAAAAGACAACCTAGGGAGAGAGGTTGTTTCACGTGAAACAATCTTGTCATGGCATCGCCCCGTGGTTCGTCTTTGCTTTACCCACACCGGGGGCTCGGGTATATTCGCCGTTCCCGCCACCCTCCTCTTGTTTCACGTGGAACACGAATGGCCCGAGTAATCGCAATTGCCAACCAGAAGGGCGGAGTTGGCAAGACAACAACGGCAGTGAACTTAAGTGCCGCACTTGCCGTAGCCGAGCAACGCACCCTGCTCATTGATATCGACCCTCAGGGAAATGCCTCTTCTGGATTGGGTGTCGAGAGTCGAGAACAGCGCCTGAATGTCTATGACGTCTTCGTGAGAGGGCGTTCCATTGAGGAATGTGTTGTACCAAGTGTGCATTTCTCACACCTCGATGTGCTTCCCTCGACTCGCCACCTCGTTGGCGCTGAGATCGAATTGGTCGACACGACGGAGCGGGAGTACATCCTTCGTAGCGCCATCGCACCGGTACGCGACAAGTACGACTTCATTCTTGTCGATTGCCCACCATCCCTTGGGTTGCTCACCCTGAACACTCTCACGGCTGCAGATTCGGTCTTGATCCCCATTCAGTGCGAGTTCTATGCACTCGAGGGTCTTAGTCAGCTCCTGAACACCATTCGCCTCGTTCAGAAGAGCCTCAACCGAAGCCTAGAAATTGAGGGAGTTCTGCTCACGATGTACGACAAGCGCCTGAAGCTCTCGCGGCAGGTTGTATCTGAAGCGTACGAGTACTTTGGCGGAAAGGTTTATGAGACGGCGATCCCCCGGAACGTCCGTCTGGCAGAGGCTCCCTCGTTTGGTCAGCCCATTGTGCACTATGACGCCCTTTCGGTAGGTGCGCAGACCTACCTTGAATTGGCTGGTGAAGTTCTCGCGCAGCAAGAAGAACGGCAGCGAGATCAGCCGTCGGCTGCGGTCAATCGCCACACCGGAGCTACATCATGAAGCGTGACCGCCTCGGCAAGGGGTTGGGCGCCCTCTTGGGGGACTACCTCGAGCCACAATCCGCACCTGCGGACG
>JAQCBM010000307.1 GCA_027729865.1 Actinomycetota bacterium | reverse complement strand
GATCTCGCCCGACAGACAGCACTTCGTCGTGGCGATCTCGGCGAACTACAAGATGCATGGACTGACTGGTTGGCTCGAGGCGACGAGTCGCCCGCCGGTACGCAACTTCGCGCCGCACCCGCAGCGATCACGACATTGCTTGCATCCGGCATGCTCACAACCTCAGCCGGAGCAGCACAAGGGTTGCCTCCCTGGACAGCGATCGGAGTGACAGAACCCGACCCTGAGCAACTCCTTGTGGAACTGCTTGAGCAGCAACCGTCACCAGCGTCGACATTGAGCGAATGGATTGATGTTGCGGCATGGTGGGGGTCAGTGCGCTCCGCTTGCTGCGACGCAGCCACAACATCTGCGGCCGAGCAGGCATGGGCGATGTGGGATCGCATCGATGATTCGTTCAACTCGTGGTTGAAGGCCTCGTACGGGGCTCAACTGCAAGCAGCGGCATCAACGCCGCGCGGGCTGCATCAGGTCGCACCGTTTCTCAGTCGTCGCGTCGAGGACGACGCACGAGTGCTGCTGATCATCATCGACGGACTCGGCTTCGCGCAATGGGCTCGGATTCGATCGATCAGTTCGCTGCAGGTCGAACACAGCACGGGATGCCTGGCGATGATCCCGACACTGACCACCGTGTCGAGACAAGCGATCCTCGCCGGCACATTGCCGGTCGATTTCAACGACACCCTTCACACCACAAGTGCTGAACCCCGACGCTGGAATGCGTTCTGGGTTGACCGCGGGCTCTCCCAGCGCGACGTCGCCTACCACAAGACTCTTGGTGCCACGCCCGACGACGTACCGGCGCTCACCGGCACAGCGATCGCGGTTGTCGTCAACGCAGTCGACGAGATCCTCCACGGCGCCGAAGTGCTCGGCGACCCCCAGGTCGCTGCCAGTGTCGACCTGTGGGCACGCACCGGCTTCCTGCAGCGACTCGTCAGTGATGCATCACGTCTCGGCTACGAGGTGTGGATCACCTCGGACCATGGCAACATCCCGACGCTTCCGGGGACCGTGCCCCGCGAAGGACAAACCGTGGAAGCCGCAGGAACACGAGTTCGGACATATCCGAACACCACACTGCGTCAGCAAGCGGCCGAGTTTGGAACCATCTGGGATCCACCCGGTCTCACGGGAATGACCCTCAACCCGCTGTTTGCTGCGGGGCGGCGCGGCTTTCACACCAGTGGTGTGCGCGTCAGCCACGGGGGCACATCCCTCGACGAAGTGATCGTCCCGTTCGTGAAGGTGACCTCATGACCGAGCCTCGACAATCGTCAACACCGGGTCGTGTTCCCGACTGCCCGTTGAACCTCCCCGGTCTCGATGCGTCGTACCGCATCGCAGGAATGAACCTCGACTTCAGCGAGCGTTCCGGACTGTTGACGGTTGCACTGCGAGACCACTTCAGCGAACGCGAAGCCAAGAACAAAGCGAAGAAGACACTGTCGAGAGTGTGGCTGAACCCACCCCCTGCAGCGCAGCAGATGATCTCGTGGGCCCTCGACAACCCCCAGGAGTTCCCCGATCATCGGCTCCTCCACACAGGTGCAGTCATGGCGACCTACCCGTTCGTCGGCGGCATCCTCGCCGTCATCGGCCGTCATGTCGCCCTCGGCGAGACCGTCGCGATTCCCGATCTGCGTCGACGTGTCGAAGGACAATGGGGTGCGACATCTACCGTTCGTGAAGGAGTCGGCAAAGCGGTCACAACCCTTCGGCGACTCGACATCGTTCAAGGCGGAGGACGCATTCCTGTCACCGGATCAGCGCCGCTCACGTGCGGGCCGGTCGCAGCCACGTGGTTGATCCACGCAGTGATGCTGACCCGCCGGGTGCAGTCGATCGACGTGAACGACGCCACCGACGCACCGGAGCTGTTCTGGGTTGAGAATCTGGCGGCATCGTCGGACTACCCGCTACTCGAGATCCATGCAGAAGGACCGAAACGCCGGGTGTGGGTGTCGGTGTAGGGATCAGCAGCCAAGCGCAAGATGCGACTGCGGTGAACACCTAGGGTCTCTATATGGCCGTCTTCCTCCTTACCTGGAATCCCACCAAGTGGGTCATACCGGATGACGAATGGCTGGTCGGGGTCAAGGATGTCGCCGCCGGCAAGTTGTACTCGGAGCCATGGTCCATTGGGAGTAGGACCGGTGGAATCGAGCACGGGGACCGAGTCTTCCTCGTGCGCGTGCATTCTGATCGCGGCATCGTCGCGTCGGGCACGGCCGTATCGCAGGCATACAAGGATGTGCACTGGGACAACGATCGGGCGGGTCGTGGCGATGTTGCGAACTATGTAGACGTCGAATGGGACTGGCAGCTGCCCGTCGAGGATCGACTGCCCATCGAGGTGTTGAAGACCCACATACCCGGGGCACCGTGGGACAACCTGATGGGCTCCGGGGTGCAGTTGTCCACTGATGATGCGAAGTGTCTCATCATGTTGTGGTCGAACTCGACTCCGCCCGTGTACCCCGAAGAGGATGCCCCACTGATCGAGGGAGGCACGATTAGCGTCCGAGTGAATCGATATGAACGCAATCCGAAGGCACGCGCGGAATGCCTCGCCCACCACGGGCCCACCTGTGTGGTGGGCGGCTTCAACGGCGGCGATGTCGTCGGTGAGGCTGGCGAGGGCCTGATCCATGTACACCACCTCGTCGAGATGTCCCAGCGGAAGACCCGCTACCAGGTGGACCCTGTCCGCGATCTCGTTCCGGTCTGTCCCACATGCCACGCAATGATCCATCTCCGACGCCCCGCCTACACGCCGAGCGAGGTCCGGGAGATACTCACGAAGACTTGACCTGACGGTGCTCCTGTAGGCAGCGGACGTCCCAGGTCTCACAGTCGACGTGTGACGCTGACCCCGCTCACATGCGACAAAGCGCAGGTCAGAGGCCAGAGCGCCGATCAGGAGTTGTCGTACTTCTCAGGATGTTTTGAAAACCGGTCGCAGTGGCGCGTTTTCGCAGGTGCGGGTCTACGACGCTGCCTTGAACTGCTCGAAACGCTCCGCAAGTAGGTCCTTGTCAGGTCGGGAGGACCTGCTCAAAGGGATTTGACGTAACTCTTCGCCGTTCATCTCCTTGATCGCGTGCTGCAATGTCGGCCCATCGACGGTTGCAAGCACCTCGTCTCGGACGTGCACTCGATAGTCAGGAGAAATGCCGATGATGTTGCGGTCGTACGCGCCGTGATGAATCTTGCAGAGCGACAAGCCGTTCGTGACCACCGCTCG
>JAQCBM010000306.1 GCA_027729865.1 Actinomycetota bacterium | reverse complement strand
TGATCCAGACCTTGCCACCACGCTTGATGTGACGGGTCATGGCGACACGGGCAGCCTCGATCTGGCGGTTGGTGATCCATCCGCACTCGGTGGTCTGCAATCCGTATTCCCCAAACGAAACCTTGTTGCCCCGGTGCGACATTCCGCGCATGCGACCCTTGTGGGTCTTCCGGTGCTTTACGCGCTTCGGCGCCAGCATAGCTCTCTACTCCTCGTTCACGCGCCGGTCGAGTAGGTGCGGCCTCGCCGCTCCTCGACCACCTCGCCCTTGAAGATCCAGCACTTCACACCAATGGCCCCATACGTCGTGAAGGCCTCAAGCTGCGCGTAGTCGATGTCTGCGCGCAGGGTGTGCAGGGGCACCCGCCCCTCGTTATACCCTTCGGTTCTTGCGATTTCGGCCCCACCCAGGCGACCGGAGCACTGAATCTTGATGCCCTCGGCACCCGACCGCATCGCGCTCTGGACCGCGCGCTTCATCGCACGACGGAACGAGACACGCTGACGCAGCTGGTGGGCCACGTTGTCGGCCACGAGACGGGCATTCAACTCAGGACGCTTGATCTCTTCAACGTTAACCGAGATCTCGGCCTGCGTGAGTACCGACAGCTCATCGCGGAGCTTGTCGACCTCGGCACCGCGCTTTCCAATCACGACACCCGGGCGACCCGTGTGAATGGTCACCACGATCTTGCTCGGCTTGCGCTCGATCTCGACCTCAGCCAAAGCCGCGTGCGACAGGCGACGGAAGAGATACTTGCGGATCGTCTCGTCTTCTTTGAGAAGGGCCGGAAAATCACGCTCGGCGTACCAGCGTGACTTCCAGTCCTTCACGATTCCGAGGCGGAATCCTACCGGATGAGTCTTCTGTCCCATAGCTCTCAGGCTTCCTTGCTGTCGACGACCACAGTGATATGACTGGTGCGCTTGCGAATTGGCGCCGCGCGACCCATAGCCGCAGCGCGGAAACGACGCAGCGTTGGCCCTTCGTTCACGAAGACCTCACGGACCACGAGATCGTCGACATCAACCACCTCACCCTGGTCCTGAGCCTTGTACTGCGCATTGGCTACCGCCGAACGCAGCGTCTTCGACACCGGCTCAGAGGCCGACTTCGGAGAGAACTGCAAGATGGCGTAAGCCTCGTTGACGCTCTTGCCGCGGATCTGATCCACGACCAGACGCACCTTGCGCGGGCTCATCCGCACGAAGCGGGCGATCGCTCTGGCTTCCATGCTCCCTGACTCCTGGTTCACCGGGCTCATCGCTTCGACCGCTTGTCTGCGAGCTTGCCACCGTGACCGCGGAAGAGGCGGGTGGGAGCGAACTCGCCGAGCTTGTGCCCGACCATGTTCTCGGTGACGTACACCGGAATGAACTTGTTGCCGTTATGTACCGCGACGGTGTGGCCCACAAACTCAGGCGAAATCGTAGACGCCCGCGCCCAGGTCTTCACGACCTTCTTTTCGTTGCGGGAGTTCATGTCTTCGACCTTGAGAAGCAGCTTCTCGTCGATGTACGGACCCTTCTTTACGCTGCGCGCCATATCAGTATTCCGTAGAGGTCAGCGCCATCAGCTCTTCGTGGCCTTGCCGCGCTTGCGGCCGCGCACGATGAACTTGTTGGACTTCTTCTTGCGATGGCGGGTCTTCTTGCCGTCCGGCGTACCCCAGGGGGACACCGGCGGGCGACCGCCAGAGGTACGACCCTCACCACCACCCAGAGGATGGTCGACCGGGTTCATGGCCACACCGCGAACCTTGGGGCGACGCCCACGCCAACGGTTGGCACCGGCCTTGCCGATCGACGTCAGCTCGTGATCAGAGTTGCCGATCTGGCCAACGGTCGCCATGCAGGTGCGGTGCACCTGACGCATCTCGGTCGAGGGCAGACGCAGCGTCACATAGTCGCCCTCTTTGGCGACAACCTGAACGCTGGCCCCTGCCGAGCGGGCCATCTGCCCGCCGCGACCCGGCTTGAGCTCCACGTTGTGCACGATCGTACCGAGCGGAATGCGCTCGAGAGCGAGGGCGTGACCCGGCTTGATGTCGGCATCAGGGCCAGCCATAACCACATCGCCCACCTTCATATCACGCACGTGCAAGATGTAGCGCTTCTCGCCGTCTTCGTAATGAATCAGCGCAATGTTCGACGTCCGATTCGGATCGTACTCGATGTGAGCGACCCGGCCGACCACACCGAACTTGTTGCGACGGAAGTCGATCCGACGGTACTTGCGCTTATGACCACCGCCGCGACGACGCACCGTCACGCGACCATGATGGTTACGGCCACCCGAGCTTGAAAGCGGCTCGACGAGGCTCTTTTCCGGGCCGCGGCGCGTGATCTCGGAGGTCTCCAACGTGGAGCGGAACCGAGTTCCCGCCGTCATTGCCTTAAACTTCTTGATCGCCATGGGTCAGTGCCTCATCCCAGCTCGTAGAACTCGATGCTGTCACCCTCAGCGAGGGTAACCAGCGCCTTTTTGTAGCCCGCACGACGGCCGATCGCACGCGAGCGGCTCATCCGTCCCAGAAGCGAACGACGCGCCTTTCCGGGATACGTCATCGTGCGAACGTTCTTCACGGTCACGTCCCACAGCTTCTCGACCGCATGACCGATCTCGATCTTGTTCGAGTCGCGGTTGACGATGAAGGTGTAGACGTTGCCCAGCTCAATGCCCTGAGCACTCTTCTCGGTGATCACGGGCTTCACGATCACATCACGCGGATCACGCATCTTCGTCACCCTCCTCAATCGCCTCGGCCACCGGAGCCTCAGCAGGCTCTGACGCCAAGCGGTCGGTGATTTCGCGCTCGATCACAACGGTGTCGGCCCAGAGAATGTCGTAAACCGACTCTTCACCGAAGGGACGAACCTCGACGTTTTGCAAGTTGCGCGACGAGAGGTAGAGCTCGCCCTTGTTGCCATCAGTGAGCACGAGCACCTTGCGGCCGCCCAGCTCGATGGTGGCCAGGTAATCGCGCAGCGTGGCCGTCTTCGGCGCACCCATCGAAAACGCATCGACGAGCACAACACGATCGGCCTCGGCGCGGGCGTTGAACGCCGAACGGCGAGCGAGCGCCTTCACCTTACGGGGAAGCTTCTGACGCCAGGAGTGCGGAATCGGCGGGAATGCACGACCACCACCGGTCCACTGCACTGCACGGGTCGTACCCTGACGAGCGCGGCCCGTACCCTTCTGACGCCACGGCTTGCGAGCACCACCCGCAACCTCGGAGCGAGTCTTGGCTG
>JAQCBM010000305.1 GCA_027729865.1 Actinomycetota bacterium | reverse complement strand
TTCTCCCGAACGTGCTCATTGATGCCCTCGCGCTCGAAGATGTCCAGGTTCGCCAGGGCAACCGCGGCGCCCACTGGATGACCGCCCCAGGTGTAGCCGTGCAGGAATGCGTTGGTTCCTTGCTTGAACGGTTCGAAGAGGCGGTCGCTGGCGATCATGGCTCCCATGGGGGCGTAGCCGCTGGTCATGCCCTTGGCGCAGGTGATGATGTCCGGCGTTACGCCGAAGCGCTTGATCGCGAACATGTCGCCGATTCGGCCGAATGCGGTGATGGTTTCGTCGGCGACCATCAATACGTCGTACTCATCGCAGATCTCGCGCACTCGCTCGAGGTACCCGGGAGGTGGTGGAAAGCAGCCGCCGGAGTTCTGTACGGGTTCGACGAAAACCGCGGCCACACTGTCTGGGCCCTCGAATTCGATTGCTTCCGCGATGCGGTTGGCCGCCCACAAGCCGAACGCCTTCTCGTCGTAGCGGTATTCCTCGGGAGCGCGATAGAAGTTCGTGTTCGGCACCTTGACGCCACCGGGAACCAGCGGCTCGAAGGGAACCTTGGCTGGGGGGATGCCGGTGATGCTGAGCGCACCGTGTGGGGTCCCGTGGTAAGCAATGGAACGACTGATCACCTTGTGCTTGGTCGGCTTACCGGTCATCTTGAAGTACTGCTTGGCCAGTTTCCATGCGGTCTCGACTGCTTCACCACCACCGGAGGTGAAGAACACGCGGTTCAAATCGCCGGGGGCGTAGGACGCCAGGCGCTCGGCGAGTTGGATCGCGCCTGGATGTGCGTAGGACCAGATCGGGAAAAACGCCAATTCTTCAGCCTGCTTGGCTGCTGCGGCAGCGAGCTCCTTGCGGCCGTGACCAAGTTGGACCACGAACAGCCCGGAAAGGCCGTCGAAGTACTTGTTGCCCTGGTCATCCCAGATATACGGGCCTTCGCCCTTGACAATGACGGGAACGTGACCGCCGTTGTAGTACACCGAGTGGCGCGTGAAGTGCATCCATAGGTGCTCGCGTGCGGCATCTGCCATGGAGTCGTAGCCGGATTCGGTGATGTCTTGCGGTGTGGTTGTCATCGTGTACCCCAGGTGTAGATCTGTTTGCGTAACTTCAAGTAGACGAATGCTTCGGCGCGAAGCACTCCGGGTTGTGAGCGGATCTGATCGTTAATGACCGTCAATAAATGGTCATCGTCTTCGGCAAGCACTTCGGCCAAGATGTCGAAGCCTCCTGCGCAGATCACCAAGTAGTTGACCTCGGGTAGCTGCTCAAGGTGCTCGGCCACGTGCTCAATATCCCCCGAGACGGTAATGCCCACCATCGCCTCGCGCGGGAAGCCGACCTGCATCGGATCGGTGACCGCGACGATCTGCATGACCCCGGCATCTAGCAATCGTTGGACGCGCTGGCGCACGGCCGCCTCGGACAGCCCAACCGCCTTGCCGATCGAGCCGTAGGAGCGTCGACCATCCTGCTGGAGCTGCTCGATGATCGCCTTGGAGACGTCGTCGAGTGCTACGTGCTTGCTGGCCGGCTTGCTCAGTGCCTTGGTGGGCATAGCGTCACCTTCTCCTAGGTGAGCGTGAATAGCAAGCGAATTAGTGGCTATTGACACAAAATGCCTCGAATTTAGTATCAATTTCGGCTTTGGCCTATCGAAAACTACCGATCTCCTCTAGCGTGGGCTCACTAGTGAGGATCGGCCCAGGAGGCAATCTCGTGAACATTCGCAATTTCATCGACGGTGCCAGCGTGGACGCAGTGGAAGGTGGCACGAGCGACCTCGTCGACCCCACCACCGGAGAGGTGTTCGCGAGTGCGCCGGTGTCCACCACGGCCGACATCGATGCGGCCTACGCCGCGGCGGCCACAGCTTTCGAAACGTGGGGGAACACCACACCCAGTGAGCGCCAAGCCGCGTTGCTGAAGATGGCGGATGCGATCGAAGCCCACGCCGAGGAACTCATTGCGCTGGAGAGTCAAAACACCGGTAAACCGCTCGCTGTCACGGCATCGGAGGAGATTCCCCCGATGGTCGATCAGATCCGCTTCTTTGCTGGCGCAGCCCGAGTACTCGAGGGACGCTCCGCGGGCGAATACATGAGCGGGTTCACCTCGATCATCCGCCGCGAGCCGATCGGTGTGATCGGGCAGGTCACGCCGTGGAACTACCCCATGATGATGGCCGTGTGGAAGTTCGCCCCGGCGATCGCCGCAGGCAACACCGTGGTTCTCAAGCCGAGCGACACCACACCTGTGTCCACTGTTCGGATGGCGGAGATCTTCCGTGACGCAGATGCTCTTCCGCCGGGTGTTTTCAATGTGGTGTGCGGGGATCGCGATACCGGCCGCGCATTGGTGGAGCACCCCACGCCGCAGATGGTTGCCATCACCGGATCCGTTCGTGCGGGCATGCAGGTGGCTGAATCCGCGGCCAAGGATGTCAAGCGCGTGCACCTTGAGCTCGGCGGCAAGGCACCCGTGGTGATCTTCGACGACGCCGACGTTGCCGCGGCTGCGGAGTGGCTCGCCGTAGCTGGTTACTTCAACGCCGGGCAGGACTGCACCGCGGCAACCCGCATGTTGGTGGCACCGAAGATCTACGACGATTTCGTCGCAGCGATGTCCGAGCAGGCGAAGGGCACGGCCACCACGTTCGAAGACGGCCCTGGTGGCGAGGCGATGGTGCCGCCGGTCAACAACGTCAATCAGCTCGAGCGGGTGCTCGGGTTCCTCGAGCGCACACCCAAACACGCGGAGGTTGTCGCAGGTGGTGTGCGTCAGGGCAACCGCGGCTTCTTCATCGAACCGACCGTGGTGGCGAACCTGCAGCAAGACGACGAAATGATCCAAAACGAGATCTTCGGTCCGGTCATCACCATCCAGCGCTTCAGCGACGAAGACGAAGCGCTGCGCTGGGCCAACGGCGTGGAGTACGGGTTGGCGTCGAGTGTGTGGACCAAGGACATCGGCCGCGCCATGCGGATGGCCAAGGGTTTGAACTTCGGCACGGTCTGGGTGAATACGCACATCCCGCTGGTGGCCGAGATGCCACACGGTGGCTTCAAGCACTCGGGTTACGGCAAGGACCTGTCGATGTACGGATTCGAGGATTACACGCGCATCAAGCACGTGATGATCGACCTCAACTCCTAACCCTCTCCCCGTTGCGGTGTCAGTTGTGGCCGCGACACATCGAGGCGTGGCGGCCACGACTGACACCGCATCGGGGGCAGGACATACGCCGAAGGGCC
>JAQCBM010000304.1 GCA_027729865.1 Actinomycetota bacterium | reverse complement strand
CCCGAGGATCGGGATCGAACCCGTTCGTGAACCGGGTCTGCACCCCGGTGGCCTCGAACACGAACGGCAAACGACCATCAACAGTGACCGCGTTGTCCCGGTAGGCGTCGGGTAGACCGGTCGCGTATCGGGCTGATTGCCATTCGACCCCGGCGAGCCCGACCCCGTCCTTTTTGGCTTCGAGCACCCCGACCGGTTTGCGATCCACGAACAGCAGATAGTCGACAACCCCGTGGCCGTCCGCCATCGGAACCTCACGCACCGCCACACCAACGTGATTCACCAAATCGATCTGGCTGCGATCACACACGTGCCACCCGGCTGCGCGCAGACGTTCGTCGATCAGTTCGCGGGCCTCTTGTTCGGGTGTGAGGTTCGGAGTCGACATCTTGAGGTTGGTTGACAGCGGTTATCTGTTCCCCAAATTAGTTAACACCGGGAAAGGGTCGGACTAGTACCCGGGAAGAGACGACAACGTTCGCTCAACAAAAGTCGCTGACCACGGCAGGTACCTGGTCGCGCTCCATTCCACTGCGCACCTCTTCGTACTGCGCATTGGTCAGAGCGACACGCCCGCCTGCCGGGTCAAGCGCCGCGACGTCGTACAGGACGCCGCTCCTCGTGATGCACGACACGCTCATTCTCCACGTCCACTTGCTGATCGACGTGCTGCCCAAACTGCGAGGCGCGGAGTAGGTCCACTCGGCTGCGAGCGTCGCGCTGTCTTCGGTAGCAGAGGTCAGGGTGAAACAGATCTGGTCTACACCCCTAGGGGTGCATTGGCGCGCTCCTATCGGGCTGCCGGACTCCTGGGTCGACGCTGTGCCGGCAGCCAAAACAGCGCCCACTGTGACAACGAGGGCGACCATCCACACTCGGGATTCCTTTTCTCGTGGCGGGTTGAGCGCCGCCCAACCCTTACCCCAGCGCCGTCGAATTGCTGCCGGCACAAAACTGAACACAACGACTTGGAACAGACCACTCAGTCCGACATCAATCGAGACCGCGACAAGGTCACCAGATGTCGCCTCCCAGATCGGCGGGTAACCCGTGGCTGAACTCCACGCACCAGCACCAACGGCGATGGCGCCAAGGATGACTGTCCAGTCGCTGTAGAACGGCTTTTTGAATAGGGGGAGCCGGTCCCTGCTGTCCGGATCAAACTCGCTGCTGGTCATGCGTCACCGCCTGTGAAAGATCGTCCAAAAGTGGATGGCTACGTTCCGGTTTCCAGGTCAATCCTTTGACATAGCGCCACCGACGAAAAACAGTGCCGCTCCAACAGCACTCATTGCTCCGAGCGTTGTGCTCGCGACCCACGGCAGAACAATTTCTGACGGCGGGATGAGGAGGAGGATGAGGCCGAGCGCGGTATTGCCCTCGGAGAAGAACGTTCCGAGTGTCGCGACCCAGGTGATCAGAGAGAGAAGTAGTCCGGCTCCAACGAAGAGTTTTCCGATCGGTTCCACTAGGTGTCCTTTCCGGTGGTGAGTGTGGTGAATTGGCGATCAAGGTGCCTGAGCAGGTTGATGAAGCAGTCCGCGAAGGCTTCCTCCTTGGGATCGTTCGCGAGTGCCTTAAAGATCGTGTCTCGGGATGCTGTTGGACGCACCCGGTTCGTGAACTGCTCCATGAGAGGCATTGACACTTCAGCGAACGGTTGTCGCACCATGTGGAGGCGGGCATCGAGTTCGAATCGGAGCACGTTGTGGTCACCAGACTTCACGCCGCGCAGTGACAGCCGCTCCATTCCGTAGGCAGAGCGTGTAATCCATTGAGCGAGCAGCACTTCTGCGATTGTCTCCAGCCGAAGTGGTGCTCGGGTTAGAAGGGCGCTGGTGACGTGACTGATCTTGCCGTCCGGCGCTGGAACTCCGGAGGCTTTCTCGGCGCGGGCGACGCGCATCCCAAAGTCGAACCACTCTCGAACAAAGTCAGTCGTCAGGTACGGCTTGCAGGTCTGCAGTAATTCAGTCCGGCTCAACATCTCGTCGGCCGCTTCGATGAATTCGCGCGCGTCTCCTTGATCTGGTGACGCCTCTTGTCGGGCCGCCGCATCAAGCGCCAAGACCTCGTTCCATCGATTTCGTCCAAGCGGACCCATCGCCGGATCAATCGAGTAGAAGATTGTCGCCGTAAGCGGACCGGTATACGAAAGCGCCGGAAATTCTCCGTACGGTAAGGAGACCGACTTGAACGGGAGCAGGTCCGCATTCTTTATTCGATTGAACAAACCCACGTCGTTCGCCCCTCTCCGTGGCCCGGGAGCACTGCACCACAGAAATAACAGATGGTCAATTGATATTTCTGCTGACGAATCGGGCGGAGCGACTTCCGAATCGCCGCGATCTGTGAGCGTGGCTCATTTTTGGGATGATGGCTCGATGGCAGACCAACTGACACAACACATCGATGACCTCTCCGCACGAGCGTTTCAACAAGCCGATCGGTCCACCAGGAACGCCGACGCTCTCGGCAGAATCACGAATGTCATTACCGGGTTGCACGTCATCGCAGCCGCAGTGTTCGTCATCGCAGGGATCGGCGCTTTTGCGAACGACGACGCCGGCGCCGCGACTTCCCTACTTGTTGTCGGCTTGGGGCTCTTGGTTTACGCATTCGTCATCTGGGCATTCCTGTCCGCAATCCAAAATGTTGTCGGTAATGGTGCCTCAAGTCTCGAACTACAAGCCTTCGACTTCGCTGCGCGGTGGGCGGAGGACGATGAGGACGACGACGACCCACAGCCATGATTCGAGTTCTCGTCGGGTGATTGGTCCGCCGGCCACCCGCCTCGGCTAACTCGCCGGCTTTGACTTCTTTTGCTTGGCGAGGTGCGCTCCCTCACACCGATAACCCGCTGCTTCGAGCCGGCGGCGGCAGTCGGCTTCGGCTTGTTCAGACTCGGCTTTGGTGAGAAAGTACCCGTCGGGCGCGAGATCGGGTCGAAGTCGGATCCCGTGGTTTCTCACGAAGCGAGATGAGATCGACTTGCCACCGCTGTTCGTTGCGCCGGTGAGGTGTTTATGGAGCCGTTCGTCAGGGGTGAGAGAGGTCTCCCCGACATAGAGGTAGCCCTTACCGGGTTTCGCAAGGTGGCTGCCATCGAGTTCAACGACGTACACCCGTCGGTGGCTGACACGTTTGTTCACGATGTAACCCTGCCGAAGAAGCCTCTCGACGAGCCGCCGTTCGGCTTTCTTCGCGCGGTCATAGTTGTCGTAGGTCTTGGTGAGCGACAGGTCGCTGCGCAGGCCGACGAC
>JAQCBM010000303.1 GCA_027729865.1 Actinomycetota bacterium | reverse complement strand
AAGCAAGCGAATCTGGGCATGAGGTAGTCGGTGTAGATAGTGACGAAGTTCGCGTACGAGCGCTCCAGTCTGGGAGATCTTATGTGGGCGATATCCCTAATGAGCGACTGGAGAGCGCTCGTGGGCGGGGATTCACGGCGGTTACAAATGCCCAATCCTTGCGAAGTTGGGATGTCGCAATTATCGCGGTTCCAACCCCCCTTCTGAATGGTGAGCCTGACATGTCCTTCGTTACCTTGGCTTGTGTTGCTCTTGCGCAGACTTTGTCTCCGGGAGGATGTATAATTTTGGAGTCGACGACCTATCCCGGTACAACAAGAGGACTCGTTGCGCGGGTGGTCAGCGAAGAGTCGGGTCTTTCAGAATCCGACTTCTTGGTGGGCTTCTCACCGGAAAGGATTGACCCCGGCAATACCAAGTACTCCCTAGAGAATACACCTAAGGTGGTCTCGGGTCTTTCGTCCGAGGCACTTTCACGTGTCGACTCGTTCTACCAGTCCCTCGGTCTGCAAACAGTTCGGGCTCTGACATGCGAGGCTGCCGAGTTGGCGAAACTCGTTGAGAACTCGTTTCGGCAGGTAAACATCGCCCTTGTCAACGAGGTGCTTGTGGCCGCAAGGGCGATGGGAATTGATCCGTGGGAGGCGTTTCGGCTCGCAGCTACGAAACCCTTCGGCTTCATGGGTTTCCTGCCGGGTCCCGGAGTGGGGGGGCACTGCTTGCCCATCGATCCCATCTATCTGTCATGGGCCGCCCGCCAGTTCGGGGATTCGCAAATACGGCTAATCGAAGCGGCGGATGCGGCAAATCGGGAGATGCCGAAATACACCACAGCTCGCGCGATCGCTCTATTGGAACAAGGTGGGGCGAGTGAAAGACCACGGAAGGTCATGCTGCTCGGCGTTGCCTACAAGCGCAACACCGATGATTACCGTGAGAGCCCCACCTTTCAAGTCCTCAAAGAACTTGAAAGCGAGGGAATTCAAGTTACCCTCTGCGATCCAATTGTCGCTGAACTGAATCGTCCGGTTGAGGGATACAGCGTTGCAAGATGGAGCCCTGACTTATGCAAGAGCTTTCATCTAGTAGTGGTGATGGTACTCCATGATGTAGTTCCAATTGAAGAACTCATTCTTTCGTCTGCGCTAATCCTCGACACCCGAAATTTCCTGGACGGCTTTGAGTTTGACGGCGAGACGTTGTGATGGAAAGCCCTCCCATTGCGACGTTTCTTTTGTGGTAAATGGTTATTTCGATGCTTCCCACTGATGCACTGCAGCCGTACTTGAAGGTCGTTCAACACGAAGTTGTTTCAAGGCCTCCGAGCCGCGCATTGCTGGTGAGGTGGGTGTTGTCCCCTGCTCGAGTTCGCGGCTCGCTCGAACCGACTCATGGCTGGATTGTTTGTGATGAAAATTCGGGAAAAGCGAATTCAGCAATCGAACTCCTTGGAGTTAAAATGATTGCCGGCAATCCGATGGACTGTCCTCGATCCCGCACTTTGCGGATGATCGCGCTCCGCGGATTATTCTATTCAAGTAAGCGCCGAGAGGTGCTGTGGGCTTCTTTGGTCTCGAGTTCGTTCTGCACGTGGTATACTAAATACCATTCGTCAAATGGACGTGTCTTCTTGTGGAACCCGTACCATTTGATCCATTATGCTGTTGCTGCTCGCGGTGCGGTTACAGCAAGCTATCACCTGACATGTGGTTACCCCCGTCTACCGAGTGTGACCTTTGTTTTTGGTTCGGAACTTGGTCTTAAGGTCTTGGGTTACGGATCGTCCGTTCAAAGTGTGATCGTCGGTCCGCGAGTTAATCGTCTTTTCCAGTGCGACCGCCCTTCAGCGGGCCGGCTCGTAATTTGCTTGTCGAAGTTTGAAATTCAGAGAACGTGCCCTTCGGAGCGTTTCTTGCTGCTCGTGGCGGAGGAAGTCAACAGGAGCATGAGCGCGGAGGTCGTCGTTTACTTGCACCCGAACGATCTACGTGAGCCTAGTCAACTGGAAATTGCAGAAAAGGAGTTAGCGGCTAGAGGCATGAAGGGGAGTCGCGCGGGGTATTTGAATGAAGTTTGTGCCGGTGATGTGTCGCTGAGTGCCATGTCAACTATCGGAATTGAGTTGGTATCAAGGGGTATGACGCATCGCGTTGTCGCGGTCGGAGACCCTCACCAATCAGAGATCCATGGCGACTGGAGGTTTCGGGGCCTAGGCGAGTTGGTGGCGCGAGGAGCAGTGTTTGACATGCGCGCGGGAGTAAGTGCGATCGCTGATCGCTTAGTTGCACTCCTTGGGTCAAACGATGGTCGGTCGATTGGAAGTGGTGGCCAGCGCTCAGGATCGCCGCCGAATGATGTTGTCGAGGGTTCGCCATGAGCCCATCTCGCCTACCCGCAATTCATCTAGCTGCGGATATCTCGGTTTGGATTTCTGCGTTGCTGCTGGGGACTTGGCTTCGGTATGAGTTCGCCCTGCGGTACGTCTCGTTGGAGAGTCTCGCTGTTACCGCGGGCGTGATTGTGGGGTCGCAATTTGTTGTCGGTGTCGTGTTCGGTGTTTACCGGCGGCGTTGGCGGTACGGCTCGTTTGACGAGGCAATGGCGGTGGCGCTGACATTCGGGGCCTCTGGTGTTGTTGGAACAAGCTTTGCGTTCTTTGCTAACGGGACTGTCCCACGATCGGTGCCAGTCATCGCGACGGCGCTAGCGGGGCTGCTCGCGGTTGCAGGCCGTTCTTTTTGGCGACTCTGGAACAGTCGCGTCGAACGTCCTACTGAGGCAAGACCGGCTGTTGTAGTCGGAGCTGGTGAAGTCGCTACCCAGACGATTCGAACTATGCTCGCCAATAGAAATTCAAGCTTCTTGCCCGTTGCGATGGTGGACGACGACCCACTCAAACGCAGGTTGCGGATTCAGGGCGTGCCTGTGATGGGTTCCACTGAGGACCTGGTTCGTGTCGCATTGCGCAGTGGGGCGAGCACCGTGCTCCTCGCTGCACCTACAGCGAGCCAAGCGACTCGTCGGCGGATCGCCGAACTGGCGGCTGTTGGTGGCCTTGACCTGCTTGTCGTTCCGGCGCTAGACGACGTGCTGAGCAGTGGATCTGTCGAGGTCCGGCCCGTTACGGAGACCGACCTGCTCGGCCGCCCGCCAGCGGCCATCGACCCGGAGGAGATCTCCGCTTACCTCACCGGACGACGGGTGTTGGTCACTGGTGCAGGCGGCTCGATCGGCTCTGAGCTTTGCCGGACCATAACTCGATTCGA
>JAQCBM010000302.1 GCA_027729865.1 Actinomycetota bacterium | reverse complement strand
GTTGCCACCGTTGCTGATTTGGACGTGCATCCGCCGTCGTCGTCGGAATTGTTGAACTCACTGACCGACTCGATCGATTCGGTGGGCGAGACGATCAGCGCGATCATCAACGAGGAACCCGACCTCACCGGTATGGGGACGACGATCACCGGTCTGTATTGGCTGGGCGGGCGCGTAGCGATCGTGCACGTGGGCGATTCGCGCGCGTACCTGTTCCGAGACAACAACCTGCAGCAACTCACGCACGATCACACGTATGTGCAGACACTCGTGGATGCCGGGCGCATCACCGAGGAGCAAGCGGCCACGCACCCGAAGCGTTCGCTGTTGATGCGGGCGTTGGATGGGATGAATCCGGTCGAGGCTGACTTGTCGGTGCGTGAAGCACGCGTGGGTGATCGGTACTTGCTGTGCAGCGATGGTCTGTCGGGTGTTGTGGATGAGGCTTCCATCGCAGGTTCATTGACCATGGGCGATCCCACCGGATGCGTCACGCGGTTGGTGGATCTTGCGCTCGAGCGCGGGGCGCCGGACAACGTGACCGTGGTGGTGGCGGACGTGATCGTGGATGAGTCCACACGCGAGGAGTTTTTCGCGCCGGTTGTGGTGGGTGCTGCGGGTGAGCCGCGCGTGCGTGCGCAATTGCCCGGCGTGCGCTTTCCAGACGATTCACAACCCGATCCCGATGCGCCGGATGTTCCAGCTCCTGCAGATGGCGGACCGCCCACCGCGCCGCAACCGTTGGTGGATGCAGCGTTGATCGTGCCGGCAGCCGAGCAAGCGATGCGCGATGCGCAAGCTGCGGAGGTTCGCAAGGCGAAGAGGCGTCGTCGTGCGAAAGTCGCGAGTATCTACATCGCACTGATTGCCGTGATTGCTGCCGTGACGTACGGCGGGTTGTTGGCGGCGCAAGGCTGGCTGAACAACCAGTGGTACGTGGCGATCAACGGCAGTGCGGGCACCGGAACCGTAGGCATTTACCAGGGCGTCCAAGCGAACCTGGGTGGGATCCGCCTGTCCAGCCTGGAAACCGATACTCAGTTGCCGGTGGGTGAGTTGCCGTTGTTCGACCAAGAACTCGTGAGCAAAGGCATTCCTGCCGAGAGCCTCACCGATGCGCAACGCATAGTTGCGGAGTTGGAATCGCGCGCCGCCGAGTGCCGCACGATCTTCCCGCCTGCGGGCTGCCCCGGCAGTTTGAGCAACGCGCCGGTTGAGGAAGTGCCGGTCACCGAAACCCCGGCCGCGCAAACTTCGCCGAGTCCGGCGATCGTCGAGGAAACACCGTGAGCCTGATCGACGAGTTCGACGGGTTCGCCAAGCCTGTGGAGCAGCCGAAAAGGAAGCCGAATCGTCGGTGGGTCGAGTTCTTCCTGCTGGTGATGGCGTGGGGTATCGGGTTGCTCGGCACCGTCCAGATCGGATGGGTGACCGGCGAGGGCATGACCGAGCGGTTGTGGATCACCGCTGGAGTGGTGGGCGGCCTTGCGTTGTTGATGCATATCGCCGTGCGCATCTGGGCTCGCTATGCCGATCCGATCATGCTTCCAGTCGCCACCTTGCTCACGATGCTCGGGCTGTTGATGATCTACCGAATCGATGTGGCCGCATCCCGCCGTGCTGAATTGAGCGACGCCCCACCACCAACACCGGATGTGTATTCACAGTTGACCTGGTACGCGATCGGCACGATCTTGTTCGTTGCCGTCCTCGCGCTACTACCCGACCACCGTCGCTTGGCGCGTTACACGTACACATTCGGCCTTGCCGGTTTGATCCTGTTGGTGTTGCCGTTGGCGCCTGTCATCGGCACTACCGTGAACGGCGCGACGCTGTGGGTACGTGTTGGTGACCTGTCATTTCAACCCGCGGAAGTTGCAAAGATTCTGCTCACGATCTTCTTCGCCGGGTACTTAGTCGCTAAGCGCGATTCACTCGCAGTCGTGCGGACAAAGTTCCTCGGCATCGACCTACCGCGTCCCAAAGACCTCGGCCCGTTAGTGATCGCTTGGTTGGTCTCACTTGCTGTTTTAGTTTTCGAACGTGATCTGGGGACGTCGTTGTTGTTCTTCGGCTTGTTCGTATGCATGCTCTACATCGCAACCCAGCGTCGCTCCTGGATCATCCTGGGCGGGCTGCTCTTCTTCGCCGGAGCTTTCGCGGCCTACTACAACTTCGCACACGTGCGCTCACGAGTAACGGTCTGGCTTGACCCATGGGCATACTCCGATACCGGCGGTTTCCAGATAGTGCAATCACTCTTCGGCTTGGCAAACGGAGGGGTGCTGGGCGCTGGGCTCGGCCAGGGCTTTCCGAACCTAGTGCCGTTCGCCAAGACGGACTTCATCGTCTCTGCACTCGGTGAAGAGATCGGCGTCACCGGTTTGTTCGCGCTCGTACTGCTGTACGCGATCTTGATCGAGCGTGGCCTGCGCACCGCAGTTGCCGCCCGCGACTCCTTCGGCCAACTGCTCGCCGCGGGCCTATCGGTCGTGCTGGGCATCCAGGTATTCGTGATCATCGGTGGAGTAACCGGACTGATCCCATTGACAGGCCTCACCACGCCGTTTCTGTCGTACGGGGGATCGTCGTTGATCGCCAACTGGGTGATCGTCGCGATCTTGCTCCGCATCTCCGACCGAGCCAGGCGTCCCGACCCGGTCGCGCCATCTCCGGATGAAGCGATGACTCAAGTGGTGAAAAAGGTATGAGTGCTACGCGACCGGAAATTCGCGCATGAGTAGGCAGATCCGGCGGTTGTCCTTCGTCTTCGCGCTGCTCATGGTGGCGGTGCTGGTGAATATCACGCTGATCCAAGTGGTGAACGCTGGCGACTACCGCGACCGTCCCGGTAACCAACGCATCCTGCTCGCCGAATACGACCGGGAGCGCGGACCGATCCTGGTGGGCAACGATCCTGTTGCCCGATCCGTTGAAACCGGCGGGACGCTGAAGTTCCTGCGCACCTACTCCAATCCACGGCTGTACGCCCCGGTCACCGGCTTCTACTCACTCATCTACGGCGCTACCGGCCTAGAGCGCACCGAGAACCGGATCCTCAACGGTAGGTCAGACATCTTCGCCGTAGACCGCATCCAGCAGCTGGTCTCCGGGCGTCAACCAGTAGGCGGAGCGGTCACCACCACCATCGACGCAGCCGCACAGCGCGCCGCCTACCTAGGTTTGCGAGGCAAGAAGGGTGCGGTGGTGGCGATCGAACCCGCCACCGGGCGCATCCTGGCCTCGGTGCAGTCGCCATCCTTCGACCCGAACAAACTGTCCTCACA
>JAQCBM010000301.1 GCA_027729865.1 Actinomycetota bacterium | reverse complement strand
CCCCCGGCATCACTGCCAGGGGCTCTCGTGTGTTGCCGGATCGACGTCTCCTTTCAGTTCGTGCGGCAACAGGTCTTGTTGACGACGGCGGTCACGGCGGTCACGTCGGGGTGTGTGGGCGGCAGTTCGCCGTACACCCTCCGGTTGGGGACGCCGGCCACTGCGTACGTGTGACCGGGTGCGGCTGCGGTGACGAGGTATCCCGTCACGACGTCCGCCTCACCACCCTGAGTGGTGTCGATGCCTGCGAGTGTCGCTTCAGATGCGACGACCATGCCGGCGGCGTAGGTGGGCAGCGTCAGTGCGTGCAGCACGTCGTGGGTGTTGCCGGTGATGGTCACCAGTACCACATCGAGTTCCTCGTTGAGTTGGAGGCGTCCGAAGGCTGGTGCGCTGGAGTTTGCGAATGCGTCGGAGACGACGAACGGATCGGGCACCAACGCGTCGGCGTCGGTTGGTTCGAACGGCACATCGTTCGGGATAGCGATGCCGTAGATCGCATGCAGCTTCATGACTGGTGCGAGGGCTGTGTGGAACACGGTGTACATGGAGTGGGCGAGCCGTTCGACGGCAGGCCTGTCGAGCATGGGTGTCCGGGGCATGGGTACTCCTTGGAGTGATCTGGGCGGACGTTGGTGTCCGCACCGACCACCGTCAGCGCGCCTGGGGTGGTCGCAAGCCCGGGCGGTCCGATGTGCTCAAGGCCGCTGCAGTCTCTGCAAGTAGCAGCTGGACGAACGCAACTTGTTCCGGGTCAATTTCAGCGCTCGGCCTCTTGCGCCCACTGGTGTACAGCTTGGTGTATTCCGACAGCTTGGTGTGACAGATCTTGACGGGGTCCTGCACGACGCGTGGCATTTCGCTCATGACGTATCGGTAGATGTAGCCAGCCTCGGTCTCAACGTCGAGGGCGGTGGCCAGTATTTGACTGATCTGTCCTCGGATTCGAGGTAGCCCCGCGTTGTTCTCGACAGGTGCTCCGAGACTCGCGAGCAGACCAACGGCCAGCTTGTGGGCGATGGCGAGTGTGCTTGTTCGCAGTCGAACCTTCCTCCGCCGCTCAACAACCTCGAGGATCGCAGGAACGCTGGATGCTGGGAGCAGCGCTTGGTACACGTTGGTGCGACCGTCGCGTGGCTCGACGTGCATCCAGCCGTGGCGTTCGAGGTCTTGGAGAGCTTTTCGTGCGGTGCTCTCTGCGACGTGCATCCCTTTGGCGATGGTGTCGACCCGCGGGTGTGCAGAGCCGAGGCTGTCGAAGTTGCGGAGGGCGATAGTCATCGCAGCGTGGTGCATCCTCGCGGTGGGTGTGGGGTCGGTTGAGATGACGTCGGCCCACCGGAATCGGTACTCATCGAGCGTGAAGTGCTCGAAGTACTCGGCAGGCAGGATCATGTGAAGTGTGTCCGCCGTGCTGTCGTCCGTCATCTGATGATTGGCGTTGTTGTTGTCAGTCGTTGTGGTCATGACATCCACGGTGCCGAGGCGACTCGCGTCGGCAAGGAGGTGGTAGTTAGATAGTTGTTCTGGTTCGTGCTTGGTTCGTCACTGGTTGTTCGGGTGCAATCCAGCCCGCCTTCGGCGTCGCCGATGTAGCCCTCTCCGCCGCATTCGGTACCGGGGGTGCATTTTCGATACCCCCATCCGCCAGTGACGAGAGGGGTCGTCCGCTCCGGTTTCACGTTGCCGTGACGAGTGTGCTGTTTGGCCTGTTTGTCGTGCCGTCGCGGAAACCTAATTCTCCGAAAAATGGCTGCTCAACAGGTATTGGTCGAGAGTGCCATGGTGGCAAGTGCCGTCACGGTCTGATGCGTGACCAATAAAGAAGAAACTGAACAGCCCAATGAGCCGTGCGCTCTACGAAATCTCACCACCGGCCAGTACTGGGTGTTCTGCGACTTGGACTGTATGGCTGAGCTCACTGCCGTGGTCCGGCCGGGTACTCCAACGCAGGATTGGGCTGTCCCACCCCCCGACACTGGGACCTGCGCTCACTGTGGATGGTGTGGGGACATTGTGCTTCGTCCTGACGTGTGCCTGCTTCACGACGGAGCTTGCCCGAGCAGCCGTTGGGAGTTGACGTTGCAGGGGATGGCCGCCACCGCGTCAATTGATGGCCATTTCTCCGAACCCATTGCCGACGTGATTCTTCGTGACCTGGAGCACATCGGTCGGCGTCACCCAGAGATCGATGGCCGAGAACTGTTCCGTTGGGCGCTCAAACACTGATGCGTCGAACCCTCCGCGGGCTGGCTGACGACCTGATATTTGGCGTCAGCGTTGCCGGACTTGTAGTCATTGCGGTCGTGTGGGTTGGTGCTCGCACGTCATTCGAGTCGCGCTCATTCGCATCGTCGGCTGGTGTGTCTGGATACACCGCGCTTGCTCATCGAGACCCACCGACGACCTGGCCGTGCAATGCCGAACTCGAGGTTGCTGTCCATCTTGGTCGAGTCCCTGAACCGCAACGTCAACGCCTCCTTGATGACATCGACACGAGTCTTTCCGCCATCACCGCCGCCTCGCCGTACACGTTGGTTCGCACTCGTTCGTTGACCGAGATTCCGAACGGGGCGAACCTTCAGGCGGTCGCCATTGCCGCCGGGGTCGACCTCGTCATTGCTGTCGACGATCACACCAAACCGCAATCGACCGATCTTCTCACTCCCGGGTCGTATGGAACTGGTGGCCACTTTTTCAACGACTCACACGCCTTCGTCGGTTGGGCTCTCATTGATGTCAAGGCCGTCAATGAACTCACATTTGGCGGCGGGCCTCAATCACTGCAGACACTGATCCTTCATGAGGTACTCCACGCCCTCGGGCTCGGTCATAACGATGCACGCGCGTCGGTCATGCAGCCCGATTTGTCAGGCCCGACGGGCAGGCTGGGCGATGTTGACATCGCCGGCCTCGGTCGCCTCAACACGCTCGCCTGCGGCCAGTAGCTGCCCGCTGGACTGTTGCTTCACTGCCCATAGATGAACATGCATTCCATGGAGCCGTCAGGGTACCGTGCGACATCGATTGGGTGGGGCACCTCGGTGCCGTACTGATCGGTGAAATAGCCCTCGCCGCCACCCCGCGCGGTCCAGGTCTCCACCGCGACAAACCCGTCGGCGTACCTGAACCACAGGCGGATGGTGGCATCTTCCGAGCAGCGCTGGTCGTAGGTGGGGAACGAGCGGTAGACGCCGGCGTCGGTGACGTACCCGTTGTCGACCATGGGGTGCGGGTAACAGATCCGTTGCCCTGGAATTGGACAGGACATCAACGCAGGAGCGGTTGTCGTTGGAGCGGCGG
>JAQCBM010000300.1 GCA_027729865.1 Actinomycetota bacterium | reverse complement strand
TCTAACCCGAGCCTGCAGACGCAGGTTCGGGAACCGACAACCCTGGTGGAGCTGGGGGGAATCGAACCGGGTCAGGCGCGTATCTCCCGGACTTGCAGCGAGTCGCCCATTCTATTTTTCGATTGAAATTCAATGCTTCGAGACTTCAGGCGTAATCATGCGTCCCGGCGCTTCGCCCTCGTCTGTTGATGGCCGTGACCACACCGTGACCAGGAGCGAGTGTCGCCGTGGTCATGCTTGGAAGGTCAGAGCCAACCGGCCCTTTTTAGTTCGAGACGCATGAGCCAGATCGTCGGTTCGACCGGCGTGAACTCAACTGTGTCGACCAGATCCGAATCACACTTTGCTGTAAGCGTTTCTGGATCGAGAGTTGACATCGACTTCAACAGAAATGCGACGTACTCCGTCGCTGATTGGATCACCACCGCAGGCCCATCCTGTGTTTCAGCCCATCCGACTGTTCCAGTGAATACTTCTCCGGTTGTGAGATGAGCTCGGGCCGTTGCGTCCTCGGCACCCAGCCGCCACCCCCTTGGATTTTCACGCTCGCCTGCTGACAGTGCTTCTAAGCGGGTGGCTTTGAGTGTGTCGCATCTTGCCCGGAGGTCGTGAAACGATCGCAACTGCTCGTCCCGGATCCCAGACCCGCGCGCCAGCTTTTTCATCTGTCTGTCGACGGATTGAACAAACTCGGGTCGAACTTGCTTGGTCTCAAACCTGAGAATCTTGACTGAGGTTGGCACGGGCTCGGCTGGATCGATCATGAAAAAACTAAGTTCAGCCTTGAACGGACCTTCGCGGGGAGTGGTCTCGAAATGGATTACAGAGGGCCAGTCGTGCCGGTGCACCACCGGAAGTTGCGGACTTGGCCCGAGAATTATCAAGAGCCCCTTTTCGGTGGTCGCTAACGGGATCGGCCGATCCGATTGGTCGCCGATCTGCTCTTTAAGCGGATGCTGGAACATGCGTAGCAAGGGGTCGGCAACTTCGTATGCGAGAACGACCTCGTTCGTCGCGAGCTCTCCGCTGGCCTGAAGATCACGTTGCAGACGCTTGATCGCCCGCTTGTCCAAGACTCCCAAAACCGACTCCCTTCGGTGCCCCGATGTTGCTATGTGTGCCTACGTCCTGTTCATCGCGACCGACCGACCGCGTCAGGGCGTACCGCCGCGACGACCCATGTTCCGAGTAAGGCCGCTACACCGATGCCAAGCATGGCAAGACCGGCGCCGAGGCCGTTCCGGAAAATCGCAATGAGGAAGCAAACCGGCGTAAGCAAGCCGGTTGGGGTCAACGCGATACCGAGTGTTCTCGGAAAGAAGATCACCCCAGCCACAAAGATGGCGCCGAACGCGGCGACCGAAGGTCCGGCCTGGAAGTCGTCGCCAAATCCGCCCCATGCCGTCGAGATATAGCCAATTGCAAGGCCGAAACTGAGAAACGCTCCAATCACAACAGAATTGATACTGGCCGCCACTGCCATCACGCAAGGGGCGACAACATAGACACGATTTGGGAACAACTAAATTGAGAGTGTGCCTGGGAACGTAGTCTTTGTGTTGTTTCCCCGAAATCCGTGCTCGGGGCACTCTCGGCGGCGTCGCCGCCGTGGAATTAAAAGAACTGTTGCGACGGTGTGGAGAAAGGAAGTCAGTCGGTCGCTGTGGCAGTGTCTGCTCGCGTAGGTAGCTCAGGGTTCACTCCTAGCTCGTGGTTGTCGCCTGAGAGCGCTAACCGGGCCGTCCAGTTTGAAGAGCTCATTGCCTGGTGGCTCCAGAATGACCCGTCTCGGTCAAGGTCAATCAAATCAGTGTGGCGTTGGGATGCGTGGCCAGGCCGAGATGGACCCGATGTTGGTGTTGATCTTGTCGCCGAGCAGCGCGACGGCTCTTTGATGGCGGTTCAGTGCAAGGCGTATAGCGAGACGACCTCGGTAACAAAGGCTTCAGTCGACTCTTTCATCACGGCTTCTCCACCGGCGAAGTTTCAGCATCGCCTGCTAGTCGCAAGCACCGATCGGATCGGGGTGAATGCGAGAAAGGTGTTGTCCGAACACGGTGTTGGCGTTGTTGTTCTGGATGACCTAAAGCGGTCGATCGTTACTTGGCCCACTGCGTACGAGGACCTTGGTGATCCGGCCTTAGCGATCGCACCTCGTAAGCCGCGACCACACCAAATTGAGGCAGTTCGTTCAATCTGTGAGGGCCTCAGTGAAAATGACCGTGGTCTTGTCACGATGGCCTGCGGTACGGGGAAGACACTCACTGCACTATGGGCGTTAGAGCAGTTAGCTCCCGACCTTTCGGTCGTGCTCGTCCCTTCCCTCAACCTCTTGAGTCAGACCCTGAACGAGTGGACTTCGGCATCGAGGCTTGAGTGGACGTTCTTGTGCGTGTGCTCCGACGAGTCAGTTGCGAAGTCGGACGATGTTCCGCGCAGCCAGACAATCGAGCTGGGACACCCAGTGACGACTGATGCAGAGGAGATAAAACGCTTCGTTGGGCGACCAGGACGGAAGATCATCTTCGGGACGTACCAGTCGTCCGACAAACTCGGAACGGCGCTGAAGGCGTCGCGCACAGCAGCCGACATTGTCTTCTGTGACGAGGCCCATCGACTCGTTGGCCGGACGGACGCAGCGCACTCCGCGGCCCTCACTGATGACCGTTTTCCAGCACGAAAGCGGTTGTTCCTAACGGCGACCCCACGAACCTACGAGCGAAGCGTGCGCCGCTCACTGGAGACACGTGGGCTCGACGTCTCGGACATGAACGACGACAAAATTTTTGGGCCACGGCTGTACTCGCTGCCATTCGGGGCCGCGATCGAGCGTGACCTGCTGACCGACTACCAAGTCGTGATCATTGGGGTGCCCACCTCAGAAATCGCGAGCTATGCAGCTAGTCGAACGCTCGTCTCTCGCGCTGACGGCGCAACAACCGACAGGTCCGTGCTTGTTGCAGAGGTTGCGACAGTCAAGGCAATTAAGAAGTTCGGCCTGCAGCGCCTCATCTCCTTCCACGCCAGAGTGTCCCGGGCAGAGTCGTTCGCGAAGTATGTAGGGGAAACGGCCGCACAGCTATCCGAAGGTGAAAGCAACACAGTTCAAAAGATTTCCGCGTTGCACGTGAATGGTGCAATGGCAACAAGCCAACGAGCAGCTCGACTCATGGCGCTCCGCGACGTTCCGGACGGTTCCTCGACGATCGTGACTAATGCTCGGTGTCTTACGGAAGGCGTCGACGTGCCCGAGCTTGACGGAGTCGTCTTTGCCGACCCAAAGCGCAGCAAGGTTGACGTTGTCCAAGC
>JAQCBM010000299.1 GCA_027729865.1 Actinomycetota bacterium | reverse complement strand
GATCGGTGGATCGGGAGGTGCCATGCGAGTAGTTGAAGCAACCGAGTTGCCACGCTACTTCGGCACCCTTCACATCGGAGCAATTCGCGGTGTGGTGACAGGTGCCACCATCGCGGGAACAGCCCTAGGTCCTTTGCTCTTCGCGCTCGGACTCGGTGTGACCGGTGACTACTCGGCCATCTTGGTGTTCAGTTCGCTATTCCCGATCGGGGTCATCATTGCTGCCTTCTTTGTCAGACTCCCTCGGCATGGCGCGCCAGATGTGCAAGGGGAATCCCACCTCGTCCATGAGGCGTAACGAGCAGTCAGTTCCCTGGCGTACACTTGTTGCACAACTCAACAGGGGGTGACAGGTTTCGACGGACAGATGTTTTGACCGGAGAAGCGTGCCGAGAAGCTCAGGTGATCTCGTTAAACATCCTGGGAAACAAATAACTGCCAAAAAGACGCAGTCTGCAGACGCTTACGCCCTCGCGGCATAAGTAATTAATCTGCCGTCAGCCCAATGCGTCCCCGAATTGGGGTCTGACGTCGCTAGGGGACTCACCAATCGCTCCGGTCACGGGAGCGGGCGGAAAGCCAAACAGTGACTGGGCCGTCACCGCGAAGTGCCGTACAAAGCGCGGGGGCCGAGACAGCGATAGCACGGCTACGCACGTAGAAGGACGGAAGAAGCCTGCACGGACCCGGGTTCGATTCCCGGCACCTCCACAATGGCTGGTTCACGGAACTAGTTCACACAACTCCATTGATCGAGCCCCCCGCGGGGGATCGATTGCTGTGTAGGACATCTCCTTCGCTACAAGGGCCTTTCACTCACGGTCTCGTGTGGCTATCTCCGGCGCATGAGCTGGCTGTCCGATGTAGCTACCTTCGCCGAGCATGTCGCGCACCCTGACGTGCACGTCGTCCCCGCCCCGACTTGGGTGCATCGCACCCGAGACGTTGAAGTGCCGGTGCGAGATGGAACGCTTTTGCGCCTCGATGTCTATACCGACGAGCGTGACTCGTCTCCGCGTCCGGTCATCATGAGTGCCCACCCCTACGGCAAGGACAAATTGCCGCAAAAGAAGGGCCCGGTATGGCTGATCTCGCCGCAATTTCGTGTCTTTCGAATGACCGGACCCATCTCTTTCTCCGAATACACCGGGTGGGAAGCACCCGATCCCGCTTTCTGGGTCGAACACGGGTACGCCGTGGTCAATTGCGATGTCAGGGGTGCGGGCACCTCTGACGGAAAGTGGAATCCCCTCAGTCATCAAGAAGGCGAGGATGTAGCCGACGTCATCGAATGGATTGCGCAACAGCCTTGGTGCGACGGCAACGTGGGAATGATGGGTGTGTCCTACCTAGCGCTCTCGCAGTACCAATCGTCGGCTTTGAATCCTCCGCACCTCAAAGCTACTTGCCCGTGGGAGGGCTTCACAGATGTCTATCGCGACTTTGCCCGTCCGGGAGGGATCCAAGAGGACGGTTTCCTGAGTATGTGGAGTCACCTCACCGGCCGGATCACCCGAACGGACATCGACCTTCTTGCTGAGGTGCGTAGTAACGAACTTGACAACGAGTTCTACGACTCACTGCGCGCTCCCCTGGAGGATATTCAGGTTCCGATGCTGGTGTGCGGCTCGTTCTCCGATCACCTTCTGCACTCGCGGGGATCGTTGGAGGCCTTCCGGCGTGTGGGTAGTTCCCAGAAGTGGCTGTGGACGCACCGGGGTGGCAAGTGGACGACCTTCTACAGCGAGGAGGCGAAGGCTGATCAGTTGGCCTTTTTCAACCACTTCCTGAAAGGCGACGACAATGGTTGGGATGCACGTCCCCGGGTGAGACTTGTGACGATGGATGGATCGAAGGAGCAGGTCGAGTTCGTTAAGGACTTTCCACCCAGTGACGTGACTCCCGTTCGATTGTTCATCCACAAAGATGGGTCTTTGGGCCGACACAGTGGTGACGAGGGGGAGCTTCGATGGAGCGACCGTTCATCGCCGCTCGCACTCACCTGGCGGGTTGATCAAGACGTTCGCTTGACCGGCCCCATGGAATTGAACCTGATGATCTCCAGTGATGACACGGACGCAGACATCATCGTCGCGGTGGGTCACCGGCGTGACGGCAAGCGCATTGAATACGAAGGGTCGTATGGCTTTGCGCACGACTACATAACGCAGGGTTTCCTGCGAGCCAGTCAGCGGCGCGTAGATGACGCGAAGAGCGTCGAGGGTGCTCCGGTCCTCAGCCATCAGGTGAGTGAGCCACTAGTCATCGGTGAGCGCGCTCGGTTGCGCATCCCTCTGCATGCCTCGTCGACGTTGTTGCGGGCAGGGGATGAGTTGGTCGTTGAGCTGCATTCCTCGTGGATGTGGCCCCATAACGTAGCGACCGGACAGTTCCCCGCCAGATACGTAACGCTTCCAGATCCCGCACCCATCACCATCCATGTGGGCTCGGCTAGTGGATCAGCGCTGGTTGCACCCGCGCGTGCCGCGGGGTGAAATCGGAGTGAACTCCTGATCTCCGATTTTGACAGTTGGCGACCAATTAGTGGTGAGATCAATAGGGTTTCGAAGTAGTTGCAAGTCACTTCGAGAAGGAGACCGGTGTTCGACGACTTTCAGGCGTACGAGCCCCGTCGACTTGGCGGTGTTGTGGATGTCATCGCAGAAGCACATGTTGGTCACACCTCACAAAAGGCGTGGATCATGCCCGGCGGCTCCGTGGAGATCGTCTTCTTCCTCGACGGAGCGCACATTGATGCCTTCCATATGGGCGACGACGCCCCTTCTGAGCGCGGGTCGCGAAGTTGCTTCTCGTTGCTCTTCTCGGCATCGACAAAGCCGCAGGTAGTCGTGACACCGAAGACACGCGTGATGATCGTCATGATGGCTCCGATTGCTGCCCGATTGCTATTTGGGATACCCGCTTCAGAGCTGCATAACCGCACGCTGGAGCCGACAATGATCAAGGGCGACTTAGCGATGATTGAGGATCGGCTCAATACGCTGCCTTCGTTTGCTGAGCGTGCCCAATTCTTGGAAATGTATTTCCTCAAACGTTTGCGTGGACAATCGGAAATTCCTCCTTTCGTGTCCTTCACCCGTCACGCTCAGCAGGTTTTTCGCGAAAATGACTCCTTCTGGCTTTCCAAAACTCTCGTGGATCGGTCTGGCTATTCGCAAGTTCACATGAATCGCCTTGCTAAGGAATGGTTGGGCACCACACTGCACCGATACGAATTGCTCTTCCGCTTCCGCGATGCCCTGAGCCTCATGCAAGACAGGGGCGCAAATTTGGCGACTGTTGCCGCGGA